>JBGTLJ010000255.1:0-1751 GCA_041744175.1 Oceaniglobus sp.
CCGGACTGGACGGCGCCAACGGTGCAACAGGCCCGGCAGGCACGACCGGGCCCACGGGCGCGCAGGGGCCGCAGGGCGCCACGGGTCCGAAGGGCGACACCGGCACCGGCGTCGTGTCTCTGAAATCGCTGGGCTGCGTCGGCGACGGCGTGGCGAACGACGAGAGCGCGTTCATCACAGCCATCCAGACGGCATCGGCGAACGGTTGGGAAATCGTCAACCAGCCGGGCGATGTGTTCTTCCTGGGCAGCGGTTTCGAGCTGATCAACCAGAAGATCAGGATGCGCGGCGGCGAGATCAAGATGGGCAACAACGCCGGGATCAAGCTGAGCTATACGGTGTTCATCCCGATCACGATATCGGACATGCGGATCTGGACCGTCGGCGCGTCGACCGCCATCGGCCTGCACGTAGAGCATACGGCGCAGATGATGATCCAGAACCGCAACGGGTTTGCGCCCGTGTTGCTGGACAATGTCCGGTTCGGCGATCCAAAGGCGCAGACCACGCGGGCCGGATCGTTTCTGACGGATCTGAAGCTGACAAACGTCAACGACCTGAAGCTGGACCGCTGCAAGTTTCACGATACGCCGGACGGCACCGTGGCAAACACCAACCAGGCGCATTTCTACCGTCTGGGCACGACATGCGTGCACATCGACAGTCCGACAGACACCAAGCCCACCCTGCTGGATCTGCGCGACTGCAGCTTTCTCTACCGTGAAACCGCCATCAAGGCGCGCGGATCGATCGAGGGGCTGACCGTTACCGGCGGCAGCGCGGTGCATTGCAAATTCGGTCTGGACATCGACATGGCGGCGGTCGTGGGCGGGATTGACAGCGGCCCGGGCCTGATCGTCATCAACTTCCACAGCAACTGTACCTATGCGAATTTCGATCTGACCGGGGTTTACGACATCGCCATCGTCGGCGGTCATTTTTACCGGTCGCAGTTCGTGTCGGGGCTGGATTACCGAACCTTCCGGATGGAAAACTGCCATCGCGGATCGATCACGAACTTTCAGCTGGCTGGCTTCGAAAGTGTGGGCAATGCCGTATCGACACGGTGCGCCTATCTGACCAACTCCTATCGCCTGCGGTTCCAGGGCGATGCGCGAAACTTCGGCGGCCATTTCATCAACACCGGTGCCAACTGTTACGACAACCGGTTCGATGTCACGACCGACAGCCCGTTCCCCATCGCGACGTTTCAGGGCGGTGCATCATCATCGTCCAATTACGGCACGTCCGGCACCACCGTCGCGAACGGATCCGCCGCGACCGTCACTGCCGTCGCCACCCCGCTGGCCGTGGCCACCGTCCTGGTGAACCAGGGCGATGCGATCGAGGTGACGATCCGCATCAAGGGCACCAAGGGAGCGACCGCCGGTGACGTCCGCTATTTCGCGGAAAGCGACGGCATGGTGACATTTGCCGGGGTGAACACGGCAGGCCAGCGCCGCTACAACATCGGCGCTGGCGGCGTCCTGGACGAAACGATCACCCTGCGCGGACGCGGCGCGTCGTCCGGCACGTCGACGATCACCCTGCGCGCCACCAGTCTGGGCAGCGACATGGCGATTGTCGCGGGCGACGCCGCAATCGTTGTCAGCCGCCCATGACCACCTCTCACGAAACACCGGGAAAGTCAGCCTTTCATAGGCGGCCTTGAGGAAGAGTATGGATGAAAACGAGGACGATATGCCGAAGACATTCGGGCAGAAAGCGAAAGACAGGATACTCGACAAGTC
>JBGTLJ010000256.1:0-2986 GCA_041744175.1 Oceaniglobus sp.
CGAGCATGAGGCCGCCAGCGGGCAGCGGAATCGGGGTGACGGGTGTCATCGGATCGCCGCCACTCCCGCCATCGGTCCCTGCATCGGAGAGATCGACATTGCCGAACGAGGCAATGTAGAAATTCGTCCGCGCGGCGGATATTCCGGCGAAGGCGTCCTGAAAGAACGGGGCGCCGACCAGAAGGGTCGTGATGTCGCTCAGCCCCAGTGCGTGGGAGAACAAACCGTCCGTTGCGTCGTCGCCGCTGTTGGCGACGCCGCCAAGTGCCCCGAGACCGGGTGCGAAACCGGCGGAAAAGTTTGGCGTCGCGTCGCCGGATGCGTACCAGATCGAGCGTCCGAAATTCGACACGTCATCGACGACGACGGACCCTATGCTGACCGGCAGGGAAAAGTCGAAGGCGATGAATTCGGTGACCGACACCCCCGCCGAAAGATAGCCGTTCAGGCCCAGGGCGGTGTTTGCCGCATCGCGGATGCCCAGGCCGGGGATCGACAGGCGGAGACCGTTGGCGCGCCCGCCCGGGCACAGTGCCGGATTGAGATTCGTGCAGGTCGACACGTCTGTCGCCGCCAGCGGTCCTGTGACGGCACCCGCACCGTTTTCGACCGACACGCTGTAGCCGCGTGCAGTGACGGTGACACCGTTCACGGTCTGCGAAAAGCTGTCGGTTCCTGCGGTGAAGCCAGTGCCGTTCAGCCCCGACCAGTCGATATTGAAGGTCGCCGCCTGAAGCGGCGATGCCAATGCAAGTCCTGCCGCAATCATAAGGTATCGCATCAATTTTTCCTCTTAACCATAGGTTGTGATACGGAAATACCTTATGGGCATTCCCAAGGGTAAGGTTAACAGAGGCAATGAAATGCAACAACCTGTCGTGGCGCACGGATTGCATCCGCACCACGGAAACGGGCTGTAAAAGATCGACAAGGCATCTTCACTTTCCCCGCACATAGATCAGCCCCATGGAATCGTGCAGTTCCAGCGCGCCGCCCGCGTAGTCGGTGGGCACGCCGGGGGTGCGCAGGGTCAGGGTCCAGCCGCCACCCGCGATCCCCGGCACATCCATCGCCAGCGGATCAAACGGCGCGGTCGGCTTGCCTTCCATGTGCAGCAGCGCAAAGATCTGTTCGCCGTCCGGCCCATGGCGCAGGGCGCGGAAGATTGTGCGCCCGTCGATCGGTGTGAGATAGTCGAAGTGATCGTCCGCCCCCAGCGCCGCCCCCAGCCAGGGCCGGTCACGGCGGAAATTGCGCAGGGCAAGGTTGAACCCGGTCTGTTCGGGCGCCAGCGCCGAGAAATGGTGCGCGACGTTGCAGTATTCGTGCATGTCGTCCATCCAGGCGCGCGCGATCCGCTTCAGCCCGGCCACGGTGAACGGATGCGGCCCGGCCAGCGGCGGTTCGGCCTGGCTGATCAGGCGGGCGATCTCGTCCAGGTCATACTCCGTGACCTCGACCAGTGCGGGCAGGAATTCGAAGAACCGGACCAGATCCTCGCGGGTCCCGAACCCCAGCGCCTTGAGCCGCTTGAAGTTCGAGCCGATGGAATAGGCGTATTCATCGACCTGCCATTTCAGCGATATGGCCTCTTCGGCCACCACCTTGACCCCGTAGTGGTCGTCCTGGTTGCGGATGAAACCCCAGCTTGCCCGCGCGGTGGCGTTGAGGAAATCCATCGGCACGCCGGGCAGAACCGCGTAGGTCAGCGCGTGCACCACGGGGTTGTCATAAGCCTTGTCCAGAATCTCCATCCGGGTCTTTCCCAGCCGGGTGTTGACATTCATCTTGGGTGAAACCTGGGTACCCCGGCGCAGAGTGTCGTGGTTCGACGTGCCGGAGATCCAGTTCTGCCCGACACTTAGCATCTCGCGGATCCGCCAGTATTTGGACAGCCAGAAGGTATAGAGGAACGGCGTGTTGTGGGCGAAGGTCAGCGGCCCCCACTGGAACACGTCGTCGTCGCGCTGGGCATCGATGACGCTGTGATAGGTCGATGAAAGCTCCCAGTCCGCATCGGGCCAGGGACGGCCGTCCTCGAAGATGAACCACGGGCGATATGTCGTTCCGGCAACGTTCTGTTCCACGTCGGCCATGGATTGCAGGTAGGCGTCGTCATGATCCATCTGTTGGGTGCCGGGATTCCAGTTCTTGAAGTCCTGCGCGCCGTCCACCCGCACGCCATCGGCGCCGAAATCGACCTTGCGGCGCTGCATTTCCAGCAGGATCGCGCGCACCGCCGGGTTCTGGTAATCGAGGTTCTGGCCGTACATGTTGGGCCCGGCGAAGAACTGCGAATTCAGCGCGTTCAGCCCCTGATTGTCAGCATGGCCGAACACCACGTCGAGGATGAGGTATTTCGGCTTTTTCGCGAAATTGTGCAGCACTGACGCGAAATCCACCAACTCATCGGGGCGACCGGTCTGCAACAGCACCGGATTGACCGCCGCCATGCCAGATATCACGATGTCATAGCCCCAGTTGGTGGTGTCGGGGCGGGTCAGCGCGACGTCGACTGCCCCCTCGCCGGGCCCCTCGTCAGGGCTGTCCCGCCAGAAGCCAAGGCCGGATTCGTGGACCGTGGTGGGTTCGACGGGCAGCAGCTGCACCGCGTCATAGCCGAGGAACAGCTGGTCCGAGGGTTCCAGCGGCAGGCCTTCGGCCACCCTGTCCGACAGCCGCCGGTAATAGCGCGTCAGGCTGGCCAGAGTGCCGCCGGCCGTCGCGGTGGGCACGTGGATCTGCAGGATGTTGATCGGCGGGCCGAACTTGTGGGGCGCGTGTCCCTTCAGCGCTTCGAAATACACCTTGTCGCCGCGTTCGGCTTGCATCGCGTCCACGTCGTAGATTTCCGCCGGGGCGAATGCGCCGAACGGCATCGAGGCGGCCAGTGGATCGAGAATGCGGTGCCAGCCGCCGTCGGCGTCGCGCCACACCAGGGCATAGAAATCGCCCACAAGTTCGCGCCGCCCAGCCTGCGCGCCGC
>JBGTLJ010000257.1:0-3403 GCA_041744175.1 Oceaniglobus sp.
GATAGAAGAAATCGGCGGCACGTCGATGGCCTGGACCACAGCCGTATCAGGTATAGTAATGCTTGCCTGCGCCGCATGGGGGCGCAGATCGACGGCGAGGGGACCGGCACCATCACGGTGCAGGGTGTCGACAGGCTTGACGGTGCCACCCATCCCGTCGTCACCGACCGGATCGAACTGGGCACCTACATGCTGGCGCCCGCGTTCTGCGGCGGAGAGGTGGAATGCATCGGCGGGCGGATCGACCTTGTCGGAGCGTTCTGCGAAAGGCTCGACGCTGCAGGGATCGCGGTTGAGGAAACGCCGCGCGGGCTGAAGGTGGCGCGCAGGAACGGGCGGATCGGTGCCGTCGATATCACGACGGCCCCGTTCCCGGGTTTTCCCACCGATCTTCAGGCCCAGATGATGGCGCTTCTGTGCACGGCAGAGGGCACCAGCATCCTCGAAGAGAGGATATTCGAGAACCGCTTCATGCATGCCCCGGAACTGGTGCGCATGGGCGCGCGCATCGAGGTGCAGGGCGGCACCGCGACGGTGCACGGGGTCGATCGGCTGAAGGGCGCCCCGGTCATGGCCACCGACCTGCGCGCCAGCGTCTCGCTGATCCTCGCGGGACTGGCGGCAGAGGGCGAAACCGTGGTAGGCCGGGTTTATCATCTCGATCGCGGATATGAACGGGTCGAGGAAAAGCTGGCTGCCTGCGGGGCCCGGATAGAGCGGATGCGGGCATGAGCAGGGATGCAAAATTCGAAGATGCGGCGCCCGGACCTCTCAGGCTCCAGGCGCTCACGCCCGAGGATCTGACCGTGCTGTCCGCGCTGGTGCAGGACGCGGTGTTTCCGATCACCGAGATGACATTTGACCGCCCCGCCCGACGGTTCGCGGTGCTGCTCAACCGGTTCCGCTGGGAAGGCGGTGCCGTAACCCCCGAACGCGTGCAGGCGGTGCTGGCCTTCGATACGGTCAGCCGGGTGCAGTTCAGCGGGATCGACAGGGGCGACCGCGATCAGATCCTGTCGGTTCTGTCGATGACTCTGGACGGCGACAGCGAACGGGTGATCCTGACCCTGTCAGGCGATGGCGCCATCGCGGTGGATGCCGCAGCGCTTGACGTTTCGCTGCGCGACGTCACGCAGAGCTATCGCGCCGTGTCCGGCAGGGCCCCGCGCCACACCGACTGACCCCGCACTCTTGAGCCTGTTGGCGGGCGGGGTTAAGGCATGGGCCAGCGCCGGAGTCCATGCCATGCCCATCACCCTGTCCACCAGCGAGTCCGATTTCGAGACGCGGTTCGCCGCGCTTTTGACGATGAAGCGCGAGGACAGTCCCGATGTGGATGCTGCCGTCGCCGCCATCATCGCCGATGTGCGGGCCCGGGGCGACGCCGCGGTGATCGAGCTTACGGAACGCTTCGACCGTCTCAGGCTGACCCCGGACACCCTGGCCTTCACCCGGGCCGAGATCGACGCCGCCTGCCATGCGGTGGGCGCGGCGGATCGCGATGCGCTGGAACTGGCCGCGGACCGGATCCGCGCCTATCACCAGCGCCAGATGCCCAAGGATGAAAGCTGGACGGACGCGGCGGGCGCAACCCTCGGCTGGCGGTTCGGCGCGGTGTCGGCCGCGGGCATGTACGTGCCCGGCGGGCTCGCCTCCTATCCGTCCTCGGTGCTGATGAACGCGATCCCGGCGCGGGTGGCCGGGGTCGAACGGCTGGTCGTGACTGTTCCGACGCCGGACGGCAAGGTCAATCAGCTGGTGCTTCTGGCAGCGCGGATCGCCGGGGTCGACACGGTCTATCGGATCGGCGGCGCGCAAGCCATCGCGGCGCTGGCCTACGGCACCGTAACCATCGCGCCGGTGGACAAGATCACCGGCCCCGGCAACGCCTATGTCGCCGCGGCCAAGCGGCGGGTGTTCGGGCGGGTCGGCATCGACATGATCGCCGGGCCTTCGGAGATCCTGGTGATCGCCGATAGCGACAACGATCCCGACTGGATCGCGCTGGACCTGCTGAGCCAGGCGGAACACGACGAAAGCGCCCAGAGCATCCTGATCACCACCGATCCGGTCCTCGCCCTCGCGGTGATTGAGGCGGTGGACCTGCGGCTTGAGACCCTGGAACGCCGGGCCATCGCGGCCGCGTCCTGGCGCGATTTCGGCGCGATCATCACCGTGGCCGACCTGGGCGAGGCGGCGGTGCTCTGCGATCAGATCGCGCCTGAACATCTGCAACTCTGCGTCGACAACCCCGACGCTTTGGCCGCCAACATCGCCCATGCCGGCGCGATCTTCCTTGGCAAGTGGACACCGGAGGCGATCGGCGACTATGTCGGCGGTCCCAACCACGTCCTGCCCACCGCGCGTTCGGCCCGGTTCTCGTCCGGGCTGTCGGTGATGGATTTCCTGAAACGCACGACACTGGCCAGGATGACCCCTGCCGCCCTGAAATCCATCGGCCCAGCCGCCGAACGCCTCGCAACATCCGAAAGCCTCGAAGCACACGCACTGTCGGTGCGCGCCCGTCTCGATCTGCTCAACCGATGAGCGGATCGATGATCAGAGGCGATCGCCACGGGACGCTTACCGCCGAGGCCTTCCGCCGGGCCGGGCATATACCGATCGCACACCGGGCACCGATGAGTTCCTTGCCGACATGCCAATCTGCAATGCCCGGGGACAGCGAAGTCAGCCTGCGCATCCGCATCCGCATCGGAGAAGGTAAGGACATCGCCGCATGGACCGACAACGTATCGGAACCGGGGGATTGACCCGTCTCGTGCAGATCGACATCGACGATACGGGCCTGCCCGTGCCGACGGCCGAGATCGAGCAGGAACGCCGGGTTGCGATCTTCGATCTGATTGAGGACAATTCCTTTGTCCTGCCCGGCCATGCGGGGCCGCTGCACCTGTCGCTTGCAATCCGGGAAAGGCGGCTGGTGTTCGGTCTGACCACGCCCGACGGTGCGGCGGTCGCCGAATTCCCCATGTCGATGGGACCGTTCCGGCAGGTGGTCAAGGACTATTCGCGAATCTGCGAAAGCTATTTCGACGCGGTCAAAAGGCTCCCCGCCGCCCAGATCGAGATCATCGACACGGCCCGGCGCGGCATCCATACGGAAGGCGCGCGGATCCTGCGCGAACGGCTGGACGGCAAGGCCACGGTCGACAGCGACACCGCCCGCCGCCTGTTCACCCTGATCTGCGTCCTGCATTCCGGCATCTGACACGGCGTATTAGGATCGCCCGTCGCGGGGCCGCAGCACCCTCCAATCCGATCCCCTCTTGCGCGGCACTGCAATTTCCAGACGCGCCCGATCAAGGGATCAAAGCCAGAAACCCATCCGGACAAGCGCATGGGGAATCGCCCGGTAGCGGCCCGAACGCAAGAACAGTGAATA
>JBGTLJ010000258.1:0-3989 GCA_041744175.1 Oceaniglobus sp.
CGCGCGCACCACGCTGCCCAGCTGCCGGATCCCGTCGATCCGAGCGCCAAGGTCGGCCTCAGACATCGGGACTGTCCAAGGAGGCCGCAAGATCGCGCAGAACTGCCAGCAGCGCAGCCCGGTCCTGATCGCTCAGCTTGCCGTTTGCATGGACCTCGCGCATCGCCTCTGGTGCACCGGTATCCAGCGCCCGGGCCAAGCCCTCGCGGAATGGGTCCAACCGATCGGGGTCAAGCCCGTCCAGCAGCCCACCCTGCACCGCAAGTACCAGCGCCACCTCGTCGCCCAGCCGCATCGGTGCATGCTGCGGCTGGCGCAGCACCGCGCGCAGACGCTGGCCGCGTGTCAGTTGGGCCTGCACGCGCCGCTCGATCGTGCCACCGAAGCGGGTGAAAACCTCCATCTCCAAAAACTGCGCATAGTCCAGCCGCAGTGATGTCGCCGCATCGCGCAGAGCGTGGGCCTGCGTCTTGCCGCCGACCCGGCTGACCGACACGCCGACATCGACGGCGGGCTTCTGGCCTTCCTGAAACAGACGCGCATCCAGCACGATCTGCCCGTCGGTGATGGATATCAGGTTGGTCGGGATATAGGCCGACAGGTTCCCGGCCTCGGTCTGGGCAATCGGCAGCGCGGTTAGCGATCCGCCGCCGCCCGCCGCTGACAGCTTGGCCGCGCGTTCCAGAAGGCGGGCGTGGACATAGAACACATCGCCCGGATAGGCCTCCCGCCCCGGAGACTGGCGAGTGAGCAGGGCAATCTCGCGGTGGGTGGCGGCATGTTTGCTCAGATCGTCGATCGCGATCAGGGCGTGCTGGCCCTTGTCGCGGAAATGCTCGGCCATGGTCATGCCGGCAAAGGGCGCGATCCATTGCAGGCCGGGGGGTGTGGCGGGGCCCGCGACCACCACGATGCAGCGGTCAAAGGCGGCATGGGTTTCCAGTGCATCCACCGCCCGGCGCACGGCGGATGTCTTTTGCCCCACCGCGACATAGATGCAGATCATGTCGCTGTCCTTTTGCGCGATGATCGTATCGACAGCCAGCGTCGTCTTGCCCGTCGCCGGGTCGCCCACGATCAACTCGCGCTGTCCGCGCCCGAGGGCGAACAGCGTATCGACCACCAGCACCCCGGTCTGGACCGGTTCGGTCACCAGATCGCGGTCGATGATGCCGGGCGCCTCGCGTTCGATCGGCAGGGTCGCCTCGGCCGCAACCGGCCCCTTGCGATCGAGTGGCCGGCCCAGCGGATCGACGATCCGGCCCAGCAGGCCCTTGCCGACCGGCACACGCACAACGTCGCCGGTGCCGCGCACCGCGTCTCCCGCCTGCAGGGCATGGGCGGCGTCCAGCAGGACACAGCCGATCCGATTGGGCTCCAGCACCTGCGCGAAGCCGAATTGCCCGGCGTCAAAGCGCAGCAGTTCGTCCAGCCGCACATCGGGCAGGCCCGAGATCATCGTGACCCCGTCGGCAATGTCCTCGACCCGGCCCCGGTGTTCGGCCGTCGGACCAAGGGCAGTGGCCTGCACTCGGGCGGTGACGTCCTTCAACCAGGTCGCATCATGTGGCATCGGGCAAGGCCCCGCCTTCTTGGACCGTATCAGGCCTGGCAAGCTTGGCTGCGATCCGGGCCAGATCTGCGCGCCATGAGTTTCGCAGGGTGAAATGCGGACTGTGCAATTCATGTCCCGCGATCAGTGCGGGGTCGGTGCGGAAAGTCAGGGTGACAGGGGCGCCAAGCACCTTTGTGATGGCCTTGGCGATGCGATCCTGCGCTTTCGTGTCAGCATCCGCCGCACTGACCACTTTCAGGTCCGCACCCGCCAGCGCCTTGCGGTCGGCGTTGGACAGGGCCGCGAGCCCCTCTACCAGCCAGACCATAAACGCCGCGTCGGTCGCGGGACCATTCAGCCGCGCCGCAAGCTGGCTCGCGATGGTCAGCGCCAGCTCTTGAGCGTCCTCCATAGCGGTTTTCTTGAGCGTCTCGGCGGCGCGTGCGCGGGCGGCTTCGGCCATGTCGTGCCAGGTGTTCGCCTCGGCTTTCGCCGTGTCCAGTAGCGCGGCGCGGGCGGCTTCGGCGTCTTTGCGGGCGGTGGCCAGGACACCATCTCGCTCGACCGCCAGCCCTTTGCGCTTGGACTCGACTCCGGCCAAAGCCGTCTCGGCCTCGGCGCGTTTTGTCTCTGCCTGCTGCAACAGCGTCGCGGCCTTCTCCTGCCGCTCGGCGATCATCGCCGCGACCGGTTTCCATAGGAACCGTTGCAGCAGCCAGACGAGTACGAGGACATTGACTGTCTGAAAGCCAAGCGTCCAGAGATCAAAGGTCATGGCATCATCGGGTTGGCGAACAGCAACAAGAGCGCGATGACAAGGCAATAGATCGCCGTCGTCTCGATCATCGCAAGCCCCACGAACAGCGTGCGCGAGATTGTGTTGGCGGCCTCGGGCTGGCGGGCGATGGCATCCATCGCGGCGGCGACGGCGCGGCCCTCGGCCAATGCCGGGCCAAGGGCGCCGAACGACACCGCGAATGCGGCACAGAAGATGCTGACTACAGGTATATAATCCATTCAGGACTCCTTGGGTTGGGGTTTGCCCTTCTCAACCGCGCTGGTGATGAACACCATCGACAGCACGGCAAAGATGTAGGCCTGCACGGCCCCTGTCAGCAGATCGAGCACCATCAGCGGGATCGGCACCAGAAGGGCGGCCAGCGATCCGACGATGGCGATGACAAACACCCCGCTCATCACATTGCCGAACAGGCGCACGAACATCGAAAAGATGCGGGTGACGCTTTCCAGCATGTTGAGCGGGATCATCGCGGCATTGGGCAGCGCAAAGCCGCGCAGGAAACCGCCCACGCCACCGCCCCTGATCCCGAAGAAGATGATCGACAGAAACACCAGTGCGGCAAGGGCCGCGGGGGTTTCCATCGCCGCGGTGGGTGGCGTCACGCCGGGGATCAGAGAGGACCAGTTGGCGACTAGGATGAACAGGAACAACGTGCCGATGAAGGCGCGGTAGGGGCCGGGCACGGCCCCGGTCACATCGCGGATCTGGCTATCGACTGCTGCCACCAGCAGTTCTGCAGCCGCCTGTGCCGGCGAGGGCACCAGTGTCAGGCGGCGGGTCAGCAGGAAAGCGCCCAGCACAAGCACCGCCATGATGGCCCAAGTCACTACCACGGCGGGCATGATCGGGATCGGGCCCACCATGAACAGCGGTAGGGATTGCAGCGGGCTGTCCATCAGATTGCCCCTCCATAGGTCCGCATGACGACAAATCGCCCGATCAGCAGCCCAAGACTTGCCGCCAGCAATGGCCCGGCCCCCTGCATCGCCGCCATGACCAGCACCCCGCCAAGGCCCGCCAATCTCAGCAACACCAGCGCCAGACTGGACCATGGTCCGCCGGGTCGGGCCGACAGCATCAGATCGGCACTGTGCCGCACCATGCGGAAATAGATCAGGCCAATCATCCCCCCGCCCGCCAGCCATATGGCCAAAGTCAGGACATCCCTCATGCGCTGCCAATCCAGCGCCAGGCGAACCAGCCGCCAAGGACAAGCCCGACCATCAATAGGGGTGCCGTCCAGAAGAGGCCGGTATCAAACCGCCCGTCCAGCCAGCGGCCCAGAGCGATGCCGCCCAGCATCGGGGCCACGATGATCCAGCCCAGGACTCCGATTTGCGCCAACCGCCGCCCCACCGACGCCTCGCCATCCCGCAACCATGCCGCGCGCCGCGCCTGATGCTGGCGCACTTCACTTACCAGCGGGTCCGTGTCCTCCGTCCTGGGATCCTTCGGTTCGGTCAAGAGTCCGCCCCCCGCGGTTTCGGCTGCAACCGGGCCAGCATCTGGCGCATGACGTGCAATTGCAGGCGCGTGGTTTCGACATGCTCCACCCGTTCCTCGTCAAGTTCGGCGCGGAATCGGGCCAGCACCTCGCGGTCGAGCGTATCCAGATCGTCACCGGTCACCGCC
>JBGTLJ010000259.1:0-4610 GCA_041744175.1 Oceaniglobus sp.
GCCGTCGTATGTCGATCCCCGGGGGCGGGCGACGGCGGCGCCAATTGCCACAGGCGGCGCTGGACGGCGGAACATCTTGGCGTTCTGTGCCTTGGTCTGAGACATGTCCCGCCGAACAAAATACCAAGGTCAGATGAATGAGCGAAGCTGAAGCGCCGACACCCTGGGGGGCCGTGCCACAGGATGGCCGGGTCTGGAACTTTGGCGTCTGGGCGCCCGGAGCGCAGCAGGTCGACCTGGACATGAACGGGCATCGTGTTTCGGCCGAGCGGGGCGGTGCTGCTGTTTTCACTGCGCGATTGACAGGCCGACCGGGTGATCCCTACAGGCTGATCGTCGATGGCAGACCGCGGGTCGATCCGGCGGCGCGCTGGTTGACCGATGGTGTCGGTGGACCTGCACTCTTGTGCCCGCCCCCGGTGCTTGGCGAAAATTTCGCGGGACGGGACTGGGCCGAAGCGGCGATCCTCGAGATTCACATCGGCACATTTACGGTCGAGGGCACGTTCGCCGCCGCGCGCGGGCGGATGGCCGATCTGGCCAAACTGGGGATCACCGCAGTCCAGTTGATGCCGGTGGGCGCGCTCGGCGGAACGCGCGGGTGGGGCTATGACGGTGTGCTGCCCTTTGCCGTGCATCCCGCCTATGGCAGCCCGCAGGATCTGGCCGATCTGGTGGATGCGATCCACGCTGCGGGAATGATGGCGTTCCTCGATGTGGTCTACAACCATTTCGGGCCCGAGGGGTGCAGCCTGCCGCGCATCGCGCCCAGCTTTTTCGACAAGGAGCACGACACGCCCTGGGGGCCCGGAATTGACTACACCGATCCCCATGTGCGGGCGTTCTTTATCGACAACGCGTTGATGTGGGTGCGGGACTTCGGGTTCGACGGGCTGCGCATCGACGCTGTGCACCACATCACCGACCCGTCGCCCGTGCACATTCTGGACGAGATGGCACAGACCTTGCGGGAAGAGATTTCCGGGCGCCCGGTGCACCTGATCGCCGAGGACGACCGCAACCTGCCCGAGGCGAGAAACAGCGGCACGATCACCGCGAACTGGAACGACGATTACCATCATGCGGTGCATTGCCTGCTGACCGGGGAATCCGAAAGCTATTACGCCAGCTTTGCCGTCGATCCGATGGCCGATCTGGTGCGTGCGCTGGGCGAGGGCCATGTGGAACAGGGCCAGAAGCGCGAAGGCCGCGAGGGGCTGCGCGGCGCTCCCTCGGGCCATTTGCCGCCCACGGCATTCGTGAACGCAAACCAGACCCACGACCAGGTCGGCAATCGCGCGAACGGAGAGCGGCTGATCTCGCTTGCCGATCCGGCAGAGGTGCGCATCGCCCATGCGATGCTGCTGACCGCGCCTGCGGTTCCGATGCTGTTCATGGGCGAGGAGGAGGGATCGCACGCGCCGTTCCTGTTCTTTGCGGATTTCCGCGGCGAACTGGGCGCCGCCATCCGGCGCGGACGCGCCCAGGAGTTTGCCGGGTTTTCCGGGTTCGGCGGCACGGTTCCAGATCCGCTGTCCCCGGAAACGTTTGCGGCGGCCCGTCCCTATGACGACCCCGCGCCCGATGCCGACACATGGCGCGTCTTGACGCGCAGGTGCCTTGAGTGGCGCGCGGCGACCATCGTGCCCCTGTTGCGTTCGGGGCGTGCCGACAAACCCGAGATCCGCGCCACCGGAGCAAGATCACTGCACGCGATCTGGCATTTCGGCGCCGGGCGGCTGGAGATGGTCACGCATCTGGGCGGGCTGCCGGATCATCCGGTTCCTCTCGGCGCACCCGACATCGCCATCGGCGGCGTCACCGATCCATGCCATTTTGCAGTCAGGGCCAATCACTGATGGAACTTCCTGTCGCCACATACCGCCTGCAACTGCGCGAGGGGATCGATTTCGACGCGGCGGCGGAATTCCTGCCGCATCTGGTCGATCTGGGACTGTCGCATCTGTATCTCTCGCCAATCTTCACTGCCACCCCCGGATCGACCCACGGCTATGACATCACCGATCCGACATGCATCGACCCGGCACTGGGCGGGCGGGCGGGTTTCGACAGGCTTTCCGACGCGGCGCAGGCGGCGGGGATCGGTCTGATCCTCGATCTGGTGCCCAACCACACCGCCTTCGATCTGAGCAATCCCTGGCTCGCGGACGTTCTGCGCCATGGCAGGGGCAGCCGGTTCGCGGCGCATTTCGACATCGACTGGGACGAGGGGCCGCTGGTGCTGCCATGGCTCGAACAGCCGTTCGAGGCGCTGGTGCAGGAAGGGGCGGTGCGCCGCGACGGCGACACGCTGCGGATCGGGGATCTGCGCATTCCGCTTGCGCCGGGCAGCGAAGGCGACGACCCGGAAACGCTGCACGAGGCGCAGATCTGGCGGCTGGTCCACTGGCAGCGCGAACGCGACGGCGTCACCCACCGGCGGTTCTTCAACGTTACCGGGCTGATCGGGATGCGGGTCGAGGACCCGGCGGTGTTCGCCGACATGCACGCGCTGGTGGTGGAGCTTGCCGAACAGGGGCGCATCCAGGGACTGAGGATCGACCATATCGACGGCCTTGCCGATCCGTCTGCCTATCTGGACCTGCTGCGACTGGCCGTCGGGGAAATGCCGATCTGGGTGGAAAAGATCCTGACCGGGGACGAGACGCTGGCCGACTGGCCGGTGCAGGGGACGACCGGATATGAGGCCGGCGTGATGATCGCACGGCTGTTGTGCGACGCAGACGGCGCCGAGCGACTGCGTGCCCAGTGGGTGGATCGCAGCGGCGGCGCGCCGATATTCCACGAGGCGCTGGCAAACGCGAAGGGCGACGTGATACGCCGCGATCTTGCGGCAGAGTTGCGGCGTCTGATTTCGCTGGTCCGGCTGGCCTGCGACAGGATCGTCAGCGTCGATCCCGGCGACGAGGCGCTGCGCGAGGCGATCATCGCCCTGCTGACCGCCTTTCCGCGTTATCGGACCTATTTCGCAGGCGACACGGCATCGCCCGGCGACCGGGCGCTGATCGAGCGGGTGGCCGATGATGCGGCAGAGGGCCTGCGGGCCCGCGACATCGTCGATCTGATCGTGCGGATGATTGTCGATCCGCAGAACGATGACGAGGCGACGTTGCGGGTGCGGTTCCAGCAGGTGACCGGTGCGCTTCAGGCCAAGGCGCACGAGGACACCGCCGGGTTCCGCTGGACCCCGTGGCTGATCGCCTGCGAGGTGGGGGGCGACCCCGATGTGCCCACGGCCAGCGCGGGCGATCTGGAGGCATGGGCGGCACAACAGCCCGCAAGCGGGCTGATCCTGACCTCTTCGCACGACACCAAGCGCAGCGAGGACGCACGGATGCGGCTGGCTGCATGGACCCATCTGCCCGACGCGGCGCTGGCGCTGATCGACCGTGCGGCCGCCCTTCCCGAAGCCCGAGGGATCCCCGTCAACGTCCAGTGGTATATGGTCCAGTCGGCGCTGGCGATCTGGGACGAGGACGAACCGGACCTGGGCGAGCGGCTGTCAGAGCACGCCGCCAAGGCGCTGCGCGAGGCCGACGAGATCACCAGCTGGACCCATCCCGACGCCGATGCCGAACAGGGGGCACAGGCGTTTCTGGCGGCGATTGTCGCGGACTGGCGGGGCAATCCGCCCGCGCCTCTGGCCCGGCTGATCGAACGCGGAGCGATCCTGTCGCTGGCGCAGCTGGCGATCAAACTGATGCTGCCGGGCATTCCCGATATCTATCGCGGCAGCGAAGTGGCGTATTTCGCGCTGACCGATCCCGACAACCGGCGCGCCGCCGATCTGGACCAGTTGCATCGGCTGGCGGCGATTCCGGGCCTGAACGCCGACAAGCTCGGCCTGCTCAAGGTGATGCTGCGGCTGCGTCACGACCATCCCGGCCTGTTTGCGGATGGCGCCTTTCATGCCGACCGGCGGCAGGACGGCATCATCGAGATCCGCCGCCGGACCGCGACCGAGACGCTTACACTGCTGTTATCGCTCGATGGAGAGCCCATCGAGGGCGGGACCCTCTGGCCGGACGGCGGTGCCGCGAAATCGGTGGCGGTGGTGTTCGAGGCATCGGCAGGGTCCCGCGAGGCCGCAGCAGAGTAAGCCAGCGCCGGACCCGCGATAGGGGGTCATGCGCCCGATCTCAGCGCCCAGCCCTTTCAATCCTCCAGCACCAGGATGCGTCCGAAGGGCATTCTCGGCGGCGTGCGGTTTTCCGTCGCCCAGATCACCGGCATCCGGGGCGGCGGGCCGGTTTCGCCGTCGAGATCGCTGAGGATCACGGCCACGACGCAGCCGAGGTTTTCAGCCTGCGCAAGTACGTCCACGAAGGACGTTCCGCCATCGCGGCGGATCACGACCGTTTCAAGTTGGCGGGCAAGGGCGAGGGGTTTGAGCGCCGCGGCATGGTGCACGGTTTCATCGAAGCACAGCAGATGCGCATCGCCGCTGCCCCGCAGCAGGATCCCCGCGATCTCGCCGGCCAGACGGCGCAGCAGATCGCGGTCGATGGACCCGGAGGTGTCAAGCCCGATGGCCACCAGCGGGCGGGTCGGGATGCGCTGGACGCCGGGCTGGAACGCCGGAACCGGTG
>JBGTLJ010000260.1:0-2093 GCA_041744175.1 Oceaniglobus sp.
GGTCGCGACCGCCGCACTGATCGGCGCACGTCTCGCCGCCCCGCTCCGGTCCGCCTCCGGCCGCTGACGACAGCTGCGCCAGACGCCTCACAGCGACCGGTTCCTCACCGATGCCGGGCCGTTGACCGAGTTCGACGCACCCACTGCTTCGGCGGAAGACGCGCGTACCGTCATCTGCGCCACGGTGACGGCTTCCGCCGGGCGCCTGCCTGACAACGTCACCCTCATCCTCGATGACAATTGGGTGCCGATATGCGAAGTGATCGCCTTTGATCGCCCCCGGCGGCGGTTCGCCTTTCATGCGACGATGCGTGTGAACGGGCCAACGCCGCTGCACGCGGTCGCGAGAAGAACCACCGAGTGTTTCGTCAAGACATCAGGTCAGGGCGACAGTGCCGCGCTTCGCACAGGGCCGACGGCGAAGGCGACAGGCGGATGAGGGTCGCCGTCAGCCACCCTTGCCATTCGGGCATGCAGATGGCCCAGATCATCCTGCTCAATCTCGTCTACCTACCCGCCCGCCACGTCGAAAAGATCAAGACCGACCTCGACGGCGTCGGCAATGTGGACATCACGGGCAGCATATCGCCCTGCGAGAGTCCCGGGCTGAACCTCAAGGCGCCCGGCGACATCCGCAGCGACGACGGACGATCACCGACACAGACGGCACCACGTCCACGGCCCAAGGGGACCTGACCGGGTTCCAGTTGACCCCCGCAGGCGTGAATGCGCACCGATTACGGAATAAGTACGCTATTCATAAAGGATATAGCATCAAAAATCAGATCCCCGCATCGACGATGGCTTGGGCAAGGATCGGCACCGTCCGGGCGTTCAGCCCGGCAATGTTCATCCGGCTGTCGCCGATCATATAGATGCCCTGATCCGCGCGCATCCTTTCGACCTGCGCGGGGCTCGCCCCCAGACGCGAAAACATCCCCCGATGATGTGCTATGAAATCAAACCGGTCCGAATTCGAGCGCTGGCGCAATTCATCCGCCAGATGCCTGCGCAAGGCCAGCATCCCGGTGCGGATCTCTTCCAGTTCGGCCATCCAGTCGGCCCGAAGCTCGGGATCGGTCAGGATCATCGTCACCACCCGCGCCCCGTGATCGGGCGGAAAGCTGTAGTTCTGCCGATTCAGAAACGCCAGCGTCCCCTGCGTCACCGCCTTCATCCCCGCCTCCGGCGCAATCGCCATCACCAGCCCCGTCCGCTCTCGGTAGATCCCGAAATTCTTCGAGCAGCTTGCCGCGATCAGCATCTGCGGCGCCGCACCCGCCATCAGGCGGGTCCCGGCCGCGTCAGCGTCCAGACCATCGCCGAACCCCTGATATGCAATGTCGATGAACGGGATCGCCCCCTTGGCGTTCAGCAGATCGGACACCTGTTGCCACTGTTGCATCGTCAGGTTCGCCCCGGTCGGATTGTGGCAGCATCCGTGCAGCAACACCACGTCCCCCGCGGCGATCCCGTCCAGATCAGCCATCATGCCGGCGAAATCCACATCCCGCGTACTGTCGTCGAAATAACGGTATTCGCCCATCTTCATGCCGAGGTAGCGGATGATCGACGGATGGTTCGGCCAGGTCGGCGCCGAAAGCCATACGGTCGCTTCGGGCGCCGCGAGCCGTATCAGCTCCAGCGCCTGGCGGATCGCCCCCGTCCCCCCCGGTGTCGCCGCGCAGGAAACCCTGTCGGCCGGTACCGCATCGCCAAGTATCATGTCCCGCAAGGCATCCGAATAGGCCGGATCGCCCAAAAGCCCGACATAGGCCTTGCTTTCCTGCTCTTCGACAAGCCGCCGCTCGGCAACCTTGACCGCACGCATCACCGGTGTCCGCCCTTCGGCATCCTTGTAGACGCCGACGCCAAGATCGATCTTGCTGTCGCGCGGATCGTCGCGATACGCCTGCATCAGGGCGAGGATCTTGTCGGCGGGCTGTGGTTTCAGCGTCTCAAGCATCGGTCATTCTCCGGTTGCGACCTTCAGGTCGGAATACATGCCCCATTCGGCCCATGATCCGTCATAAAGGGCGTGATCGCGGTGCCCCGTCGCCTCAAGAGCCAGGCTCAGGATCGCCGCCGTCACA
>JBGTLJ010000261.1:0-3196 GCA_041744175.1 Oceaniglobus sp.
ACCTGCGCGGCCTCGCTTTGGCCAAGCGTGCCGCGCGCCACGTCGCGTTCGACCTCTGCAAGTTGATCGCGGTAGACCTGCATGTCGGAGGACTCGCCGGATGTGGCATCGGGCGAGCCGCGCGATAGCAGCGCCAACGCCAGCGGCGCCGCCGTCACGATCGCCAGACCAATGGCCACTGCCCAGAACATCGCATCTCCCAGTATCCGCCTTTTCCGCCGACCCTCTGTGCCGGGGAATCGCGCCGAATGCCAGCGCGGTGCGACCATCGGTAACAGCAGCGTCATCCAAGGAAACCGAGCGGATGTGGCGCATGTCGCAAATCGCCGAAGCTGTGCCGCTTGACCGTGGCCCGCCCCGTGATAATCCGCCGATAAGGGCTGCGTCGCCACACACGCCCAACAGGGACACCAGAGTTTTGAAACGCTATTCCGTGTTTGCCGTCGCGCGCGAGGCCCTGCGCCACCACACGGGATGGGAACGCGCGTGGCGGTCGCCCGCCCCGGCAAAGCAATACGATGTGGTGATCGTCGGTGCCGGGGGTCACGGGCTGGCCACCGCATACTGGCTGGGTCGGAACCACGGCATCCGCAACGTGGCGGTGATCGAGAAAGGCTGGCTTGGCGGGGGCAACACCGGCCGCAACACCACGATCATCCGCAGCAATTACCTGCAGGATCCGTCGGCCGCGATCTACGAGAAATCCCGCAGCCTGTACGAGACCATGAGCCAGGACGTGAACTACAACGTCATGTTCTCGCCGCGTGGGGTGATGATGCTGGCCCAGACCCAGGCCGAGATCCGCGGTTATCGGCGCACCGCCCATGCCAACGCGCTGCAGGGTGTGAAGACCGAATTCATCGGGCCGGAGCGTGTCAAGGAGCTGTGCCCGATCATCAACATCGACGGGCCGCGCTATCCGGTTCTGGGGGCGCTTTGGCAGGCGCGCGGCGGCACCGCGCGCCATGATGCGGTGGCCTGGGGCTATGCGCGCGCGTGCAGCGACATGGGCATGGACATCATCCAGCAGTGCGAGGTCACCGGGATCAGCCAGTCGGGCGGCAAGGTGACGGGCGTGACCACGACGAAGGGCGATATCGGCTGCGGCAAGCTGGGGATCGTGGTCGCCGGACATTCCGGAGTGCTGGCGGCAATGGCGGGGTTCCGGCTGCCGCTTGAATCGGTCGCGTTGCAGGCGCTGGTCAGCGAGCCGATCAAGCCCTGCATGGATGTCGTGGTGATGGCCAACACGGTGCACGGCTACATGAGCCAGTCCGACAAGGGCGAGATGGTGATCGGCGGCGGCACCGACGGCTACAACAACTATACCCAGCGCGGCAGTTTCCATCACATCGAGGAAACCGTGCGCGCCCTTATCGAGACATTCCCGATGATCAGCCGTCTCAAGATGCTGCGCCAGTGGGGCGGGATCGTCGATGTGACCGGAGACCGGTCGCCGATCATCAGCAGGACGCCACTGGAAAACTGCTTCGTCAACTGCGGCTGGGGCACCGGCGGGTTCAAGGCGATCCCGGGATCGGGCTGGGCCACCGCCGAGATGATCGCGCGGGGCGAACCCGGCCCGCTGGCGCAGGCATTCAGCATGTTCCGGTTCCGCCAGGGCAGGTTCATCGACGAAAGCGTTGCCGCCGGGGTGGCACATTGATGCAGGACAGACACGATACCGGCGGATTTCTGCCGAGCACCGCGCATCGGATGCCTTTTGGGCAAACACGTTACCGGCAAAACCCCCATATATGTCCGACGTTCCCCTGGCATCGAAAGGCCGATACATGTCGCGCACAGTCATCATCGTCATCGTCGTCTTCGTCATCCTTCTGGGTGGCTGGTATTTTCTCATGGGATCCGGCGACGTCGACACCGTCACGCCCGTCGATGCCCCTGCGGCCACTGAGACAGAGACAGAGACGCCGGCGCCTACTGTCGGCAACTGACGGGCATCGCAGTGCGGCACGGCCTGACAGTCCAGGACCTGCCGCATCCGGCGGCGTGACGGCACGTCCGATCCGGTGTTGCCCATTGATCCCGGATGTCGCGCGCCTACATCGCTCGCGACATCCGAAGGAGATCATCACGTGCGTTTGCGCCTGCCCCGCCGCGAAACCATCGAACGCGTCCGCCCGGCCCTTCTGGGGCTCGGTGCCGGTCTTGTCGGGATGCTGGTCGTCGCGGCCCTGTCAGCGGTCATCTATTCCGGGCGCGGGCTTTGGCAGCCTGCCGCGACACCGCCGCAGGTCTATACCGGGTTCTAGGGCGGGCGTCTGCGTGGCGGTCCTCCACCGGCGGGGCGCGTCGTGCTGATCCTGACCTGCCCGAACTGCGGCATCGCCGCCGACGAGACCGAACTGCACCCGGGCGGTCAGGCCCATATCGAGCGGGCGGCGACCGGAAGCGACGATGCGGCGTTCGAGGATTATCTGTTCATGCGCGCCAACCCGCGCGGCGTTCATTTCGAACGCTGGCGTCACGCCATGGGCTGCGGCAAGTGGTTCAATGCCGCAAGGTGCACCGTCACCATGGAGGTGTTCGCCACCTACAGCGCCCAGACCCCCGCGCCGCCCGACCATGTGATCGCCGCGATCCGGCAGCGGCGGCCCGACTGGCAGAAAGGGGACGCCTGATGCCCGGTTGGGATCCGAAGGCCGCCGCGTCGAACCCCGCAGTGCGGCCATGAGCACCCGGCTGGCCACCGGCGGTCGGCTGATCGCGCGCGACGCCGCACTTGGCTTCACCTTTGACGGTCGGCGGATGCGGGGTATGGCGGGCGATACGCTGGCCTCGGCGCTGCTGGCCAACGATCAGATGCTGGTGGGCCGGTCGTTCAAGTATCACCGGCCACGGGGGATCGTCGCCAGCGGTGCGGAGGAGCCCAACGCCCTGATGAACCTTGGACACGGCCCCCGGTTCGAGCCGAACCAGCGCGCCACCACGACCGAACTGTTCGACGGGCTGAGCGCCGCGTCGCAGAACCGCTGGCCCAGCCTCGACTTCGACGTGGGGGCGATCAACGCCCGGCTGGCGCGGTTCCTGCCCGCGGGGTTCTATTACAAGATGTTCATCCATCCGCGCCCGTTCTGGAAATACGTCTATGAGCCGGTGATCCGGCAGTCCGCCGGCCTTGGAAAGGCGCCCCGGGACCGCGACGCCGACCGATACGACCACCTGCACGCGCATT
>JBGTLJ010000262.1:0-1949 GCA_041744175.1 Oceaniglobus sp.
TCCTTTGCATACAGGCGATTTCGTTGCAGACTGCACAAGCATCAAACAGAAGGGGCTTGGGTTGGCCTTCCTTTTCGGCAATTCCCGCACCGTGCCGGTCGGCGTGGTTCTCAAAAGATCGCCCGGGGTCACCCGCTGGGCGGCATGGGCCTGGTCCGTTTCGGGCATCCTCCCGGGCGCCGGTCCAGCCGCTTGGAAACCGCTGTCGCAGGACGGCGACGTGTCGCTCTATCATGCGGCGACGCTGCCGCTGACGTTGTACACATCCGATACCGAAGCCTACGCGCACGAACTCTCGACGCGGCAGCCGTCGATTTATGTGGTGCTGCGTCCGGGCTCCGGGGACAGGCCGCTGGTGCCGGCGATCGTCACCGCCTCGCCCTACGAGGGGCAGGATTACTGCGATTCCGGGATCGAGGTGGTGGAGCGTGTGGCGATGTCCGACGGGATGCGCGCCTGGGTCGCGGCATATGTGCATCGTCACCACGAGGACGAGACGTTCGTGAAGCGCAAGCGGCGCGACGACCGCAGCGCTTTGGTGCAGGACGGCATCGGCGATGCGCGGATCGCGCAGATCAGCGATGTCTACCGCGCGCCGCGCACGGCAACACGCTGATGGCGCGGCGGGAATCCTTCTGGGACCGGCGGCGCGCCGGTGTGCTGGCCGAACAAGACACGGCGGTGGCGGCGGTGGAAACTGCGCCTGCCCCGCCCGAAACCCGCAGCGACGAAGACATCCTGTCGGAACTCGGCCTGCCCGATCCGGAAACGCTGGTGCGGGGCGACGATTTTTCGGCGTTCATGGCAAAGGCGGTTCCGGCCCATCTGCGCAGCCGGGCCCTGCGCACCCTCTGGCGCAGCAATCCCGTGCTGGCCTGCCTCGACGGGCTCAACGATTATGACGCCGATTATCTCACCGGATCCACCGGCAATGGGGTGATCTCCACCTCCTACAGGGTCGGCAAGGGCTTTCTGGCACATCTCGACGCCGTGGCCGAACTCTCTGCGGACGGTGCCGAAAAACCTGCAGTCGTGGGAGACGTTCCGGAACATGCCGAAGTCCCGACCCGGCCGCAGCCGACGACCCTGTCGGCAACCGCATCTTCGGTCGAACCCCCACATGCACCCGGACACGAAGCGGGCGCCGAACCGACACCGGCACACGGCGTGGAACGCGCCGATCCCGCGCCCCGCAGGATGCGCTTTCACTTCGACGATCGAGGTGTGGCATGACCGCCGCGCCCGCCATCGCAATCGACCCCGAAGACCGGCTGCGGGCCGATCTCTACAACTACATCGGACTGATGCTGTCGGCCCCACCCGATGCGGTGCTTCTGGAGCAGACAGCCGCTCTCGGCGGTGACGAGGGTGTTCTGGGCCGCGCCATCCATGCACTGGCCGCGGCGGCGAAGGACGCCGATCCCCGGACCGTGCGAAGCGAATTCAACGCGTTGTTCATCGGGCTCGGGCGCGGCGAACTGCTGCCCTATGCCAGCTTCTACCTGACCGGCTTCCTGAACGAAAAGCCGCTGGCGCGCCTTCGCACGGACATGTCGGCGCTTGGCATAAGCCGTGCGCGCGACGTTTTCGAACCCGAAGACAGCGCCGCCGCATTGATGGAGATGATGGGTGGCATGATCGTCGGCCGTTTCGGCGCCCCGGCGACCGGTGCGCAGCAGCGCACGTTCTTCGGCGCCCATGTGGCACCCTGGGCACCGCATTTCTTCACCGACCTGACTTGCGCGAAGAACGCCGTGCTTTATGCCCGGCTGGGCGAGGTGGGGCGTGTCTTTCTCGATATCGAACGTGAGGCGTTCCGCCTGACATCCTGACTTGTTATCGCCCAGATCGCCCCGACAGGGCCACCCACCGGCGGAAATACCCGCCACGCAGCAGAAAGGGAGACTTTCCCATGAGCGACAAGACCGAAAAGACCAGCCGCCGGGCGT
>JBGTLJ010000263.1:0-9310 GCA_041744175.1 Oceaniglobus sp.
GCGCCGATCCCCGTGATCCCCGCCATCTGGTCCAGGGTCGTCGGGCGGGTCTGCGCCATTTCGACAAGGGTGCGGTCGGCGAAGATCACGAACGCCGGAACCCGCTGGGATTCGGCGAGCGCGCGCCGTTTGGCCTTGAGCGCGGACAGCAGCGGCGCATCCTCTTCGCCGACCATGGTCCTGACGGCCGGGGCGGCGGATTGCGCGGCCCTGATGACATCGCGGCGCAGATCGATACCCGCTTCGCCACGCAGGATCGGGCGCGCCGCGTCGGTCATGCGCAGCGCGCCGTGGCGTTCCGGATCCGGGCGCACCAGATCGCGCCCCATCATCTGGCGAAAGATCGCCTGCCATTGGGATCGGCTGTATTGCTTGCCGACACCGAAGGTGGGCAGATCGTCATGGCCGCGTTGCTTTACCTTCGGCGTGGCGTTTCCAAGCACGATGTCGATGAGATGCCCGGCACCGAAGGATTCGCCGGTGCGCAGGATCGCCGACAGGCCCATGCGCACGGGCGTGGTACCGTCGAACACGTCGGGCGGGGTGTCGCAGAGATCGCAGTTGCCGCAATCGCCGCTGTTCTCGTCGAAATATGCCAGAAGCTGCCGGCGTCGGCATCCCAGCGCCTCAGCCAGCCCCAGAAGCGCATTCAGCCGTCCGTGATCGGCAGATTTGCGTTCGTGCGGCGCCAGACCTTCGTCGATCTGGGTGCGACGCAGGCGAATATCCTCAGGACCGTAGAGCGTCAGGGTTTCGGCGGGGGCGCCGTCGCGGCCCGCGCGCCCGATCTCCTGATAATAGCTTTCGATGCTTTTCGGCAGGTCGGCGTGGGCGACCCAGCGGATGTCGGGCTTGTCCACGCCCATGCCGAAGGCGACGGTGGCGGTGACGATCAGGCCGTCCTCCGTGCTGAACCGCCGCTCGACATCGCGCCGTTCTCCGGCGTCCATGGCGCCGTGGTAATGGCAAGCGCTGTGACCCTCGGCGCGCAGGGCTGCCGCCAGATCGGCCGTCTTGGCGCGCGAGGCGCAATAGACGATGCCCGACTGCCCGCGCCGGGCGTCGGCATAGGACAGGATCTGCTGGCGCGGACCGTTCTTGGGGGCAAAAGCCAGGTGGATGTTGGGCCGGTCGAACCCGCCCATGAAAAGGCGCGGGGCCACGCCGTCGAACAGACGCTGCACGATTTCGCCGCGGGTTTCCTCATCGGCGGTGGCGGTGAAGGCGGCCAGCGGCACGCCGAGGCGGCGGCGCAGATCGCCGATGCGCAGATAATCGGGCCGAAAGTCATGTCCCCATTGCGAAACGCAATGCGCCTCGTCCACCGCGATCATGGTCACGCCGATGCGCCGCAGCAGGCGTTCCGTTCCGCCGGAAGCAAGACGTTCGGGTGCCATGTAGAGCAGCTTCATCTCGCCGCGTTCGAGGGCAGCAAACACCTCGTCCGTTTCATCCTCGGTATTGCCGCTGGTCAGCGCGCCGGCAGTGACGCCCGCGGCGCGCAGGGCGCGGACCTGATCGCGCATCAGGGCAATCAGCGGCGAGATCACCACCGTCACCCCGTCACGGCACAGCGCCGGCAACTGGAAGCACAGGGATTTTCCGCCCCCCGTCGGCATGATCGCCAAGGTGTTTTCGCCTGCCGTCACCGCCTCGACGATCTCGGCCTGGCCCGGGCGGAACGCCGGAAATCCAAAGACGGACGACAGAAGGTCAGAGGCTTGGGTCATGCACCGCGCGTGTCCTCGCTCGATTGATACGGAAAGACGATTTCACATGGGAGATCGATCGGCAAGGCGACTGGCCCCGGCCCCGACCGCCGGTCTCAGAAGAACGCGGCGGCGTTGTTGGTCAGGATGATGCGGCAGGCATAGACTGCGATCAGCGCCACGAGCGGGGCAAGATCGATGCCGCCCATGTTCGGAAGAACCCGGCGGATCGGAGCATAAAGCGGTTCCAGCAGGCGGTTGAGCCCGTACCAGATCTGCGCGACGATGGGCTGGTTGAGGTTGAGGACCTGGAAGTTGATCAGCCAGGACATGATGATATGCGCGACCATGACGAACCAGACCACATCGAGGATCAGCATGAGAATTTGGAAGACCGAGGTCATGTTTCACCTGTCGGATTGGAACTGCTGGCACACCTAGTCGTCCCGGGGGGTGGCCGCAAGCATGTGCCGCAACGTCCGCTTTGACGGGGCGGCACGCCCGGCCCATGGCACGACGAAAGGAGCCCGCCGATGTATCCGATGATCCGCCTGGCCAAGGAACTGCTGAAACACCGGGGTGCGCCGCCCCTCGGGCTGTTCGACACCCATGTGTCGCATCACGTCTGCTGGCCGCAGGACATCGACGTCTGGATGGAACTGAACAACGGACGCACCCTGACGCTGTACGATCTGGGGCGCTGCGTCCTGTTCCAGCGCACCGGGGTGTTCGCCGCGATGCGGGCGCGCAGTTGGGGCGGGACGGTGGCGGGATCGTCGGTGCGGTATCGTCGCCGGGTGCGGCTATTTGACCGGATCGAGATGCGCACGCGGATTGTCGGCTGGGATGCGCGGTTTTTCTATGTCGAGCAATCGATGTGGCGGCAGGGCGATTGCACCAGCCATGTCCTGTTGCGCACCGCGGTGGTCGGTGCGGACGGCATGGTGGCGATGGCCGAGGCCGCGGCGGCGCTGGGCGCCAATCCGGCCGGTCCGGTCCTGCCCGACTGGGTGCAGGGCTGGATCGGGGCGGATGCCGAAAGACCCTGGCCGCCCGTGGGCTGATCCGGCGGCATCAGGTGCGACGGCACGCCGAATTGCGTTGCGCCGTGCCGCAACAGCAGGTTTGATCCGCGCCAGTCAGAGGGGCGCACATGGCCGAAATATCGAACCGCAAGCGCATCTGGGGCTGGTTCTTCTTCGACTGGGCCAGCCAGCCCTACAACACCCTGTTGCTGACGTTCATTTTCGGCCCCTACATCAACGAGATTCTGGGCGACGGGACACGGGCGCAAACGGTCTGGGGGTTCGGGATCGGCGCGGCGGGCATGGTGATCGCCCTGGTCGCGCCTTTCCTCGGCGCGCTTGCAGACACGTCCGGCAGACGGGTGCGCTGGATCTGGGGGTTCTCGGTTCTTTATGTCGTGGGTGCGGCGGGGCTGTGGCTTGCCGCGCCGTCCGATTTCGACCTGATCGTGACCATGCTGTTTTTCGCAACCGGGCTGATCGGGATGGAGCTTGCAACGATCTTCACCAACTCCATGCTGCCATGGCTGGGCCCGCGCGGGCAGATCGGACGCATTTCCGGCAACGGCTGGGCGTTCGGATATATCGGCGGCCTGCTAACGCTGATCCTGATGCTGGCCTTCTTTGCCGAAAGCGGCGCGACCGGCCAGACGCTGATCGGGCTGGATCCCGCGTTCGGTCTGGACCCGGCAGAGCGCGAGGGCACACGGTTCGTCGGGCCGCTGACCGCGATCTGGTACATCCTGTTCATGGTGCCGTTCTTTCTCTATGTCAGGGATCCCCGAACGATCGCGGCGCCAAAGGGCGCGGTCGCGGCGGCCCTTCGCGGGTTACGCCGCACTGTCCGTACTCTGCCGCAACGGCCCAGCCTGTTCGCCTATCTGGCGTCCTCGATGCTGTACCGCGACGCGCTGAACGGAATGTACGTCTTTGGCGGCATCTACGCGGCAGGCGTGCTGGGGTGGAGCGTTGTGCAGACCGGCATCTTCGGGGTGATCGCGATCATCGCCGGGGCATTCTTTGCCTGGCTGGGCGGACGGGCCGACAGCCGCTATGGCCCCAAGCCGGTGATCGTGATCTGCATCGTCGTTCTGAACGTCGCGGCGGTGGCGGTGGTGACGATATCGCCCACCACGCTGTTCGGGGTGACCGTCGCGCAGGGATCGGCGGCGCCCGACATCGCCTTCATGGTCATCGGCGCCGCCATCGGTGCGGCGGGTGGCGCATTGCAGACCGCCAGCCGGACGATGCTGGTGCGTCAGGCAAACCCCGAACGCATCACCGAAGCGTTCGGACTCTACGCGCTGGCCGGGAAGGCGACGTCGTTCGTCGCCCCGATCCTGATCGGGCTCGCCACATATGTCAGCGGCAGCCAACAGATTGGCGTGACACCCCTGATAGGTCTTTTCGCCTTGGGGTTGATCCTGCTAGCATGGGTCGAACCCGACGGAGATCGAGCCGCATGAGACATATGAGATCCCTTTTCGCCCTTGGCGCCCTGAGCGTGCTTGCCGCCTGCGGGACTGCGGACAGACCCGGAGCGGCGCTTCCGACACCGGCGTTCGTCGGCGATGTGGTCGCGCGCGACGCCCTCGCGAAATCGCTTTTCGGGGCCGAGCGGCAAGGTTCGCCCGCCAGCCCCGATCCTTACGGAAGCTATGCCAAGGGCTGTCTGGCCGGCGGCGTACAGCTGGCCGAGACAGGACCGACCTGGCAGGCGATGCGCCTCAGCCGCAACCGAAACTGGGGTCATCCCGACATGATCGCCTATCTGCAGCGCCTGTCGCGCAAGGCATCGCAGATTCCCGGTTGGGCGGGTCTTTATGTGGGCGATATCAGCCAGCCCCGTGGCGGGCCGATGCTGACCGGCCATGCCAGCCACCAGATCGGGCTGGACGCCGATGTCTGGCTGCGCGCCCCGTCCCGGCTTGACCTCACGGTTTCGGATCGCGAAAACATTTCATCGCAATCCCTGCGCCGCTCCAACGGTGCCTATGTGAACGACAGCTGGACGCGTCAGCACCACGAGATCCTCAAGGCTGCCGCCAGCGATCCGGCAGTGGCAAGGATCTTTATCTTTCCCGGGGCCAAGGTGCAGATGTGCAGCGACGAAACCGGCGACCGATCATGGCTCAACAAGGTCCGGCCGTGGTATGGGCACCACTACCACTTTCATGTGCGGCTGAAATGTCCGGCGGGTGCCCGCGGTTGTGTCGATCAGACGTCCCAGCCCGCCGGGGATGGCTGCGCCGAAGCGCGGCAGTGGGTGAGCAACATCCTTAACCCGCCGCCGCCCGATCCGAATTACAGACCGGTCCCGAAACGCGAGATCCGCCTGGCCGATCTTCCCGGACAATGCCAGTCCGTCCTGTCGCGCTGATCCTGCCGCAGCTGGCGTTCGTAGTCCTGATTGCGGCATGCGCTCCGGTTTCCGGGGCCCCGAAAGCGGTATTCCTTTCGTCCTTCGTCTGGGATGCGGGCGATCCGATGCACGGCGGATTCTCCGGGATCGAGGTTTCCGACGACGGTACTCGGTTCGTTTCCGTGACCGACAAGGGATACATAGCCGAAGGAACGCTTTTGCGTGCGGGCGACGCCATAACCGGCGTCGGAGAGGTGTCATTCGAGCGGCTGGACGGGTTGGACGGCCAAGCGTTGCCGCAGCACCTTCGCGGCGACGAGCGCAGTTATCAGGATGCCGAGGGTCTGGCGACGGGCCCGGACGGATCGCTGTACGTCTCTTTCGAGGGGGTTGCGCGGATCTGGCGCTATGGCGACCGGGAAACGCCGCCTGACCCGATTCCAGCGCCGCGTGACTTTGAGGGATTGCAGATGAATTCGGGGCTGGAGGCGCTGGCCATAAACCAGCGGGGCGCGATCTTCACGCTGCCCGAGCGTTCCGGGCAACAGAGCCGACCGTTTCCGCTTTTCCGCTTTGCCGATGGTCGCTGGACGGTGGCATATCGCATCCCGCGGCGCGGCGACTTCCTTCCGGTGGGGGCCGATTTCGGACCGGACGGACGGCTATACCTGCTCGAACGCAAGTTCGCGGGCATTCTGGGATTTTCGTCACGGGTGCGCCGCTTTGTCCTTGGTCGCGACGGGAGGCTGGACCAAGAAACCCTGTTGACCACCGGGTTCATGCAACATGGCAACCTTGAGGGGATTTCGGTCTGGCGCGACGTGTCGGGGGCATTTCGCATGACAATGATCGAGGACGACAACTTCAGCGTCTTTCAGCGGACCCAACTGGTCGAGTATCGCGTCACGCAATGACTTGCGCCGGATCGCGAACGGCGTTAGCCGCACAGTGCCCCGCGGGGCCAAGTGTCCGAACCCCTTGTCAAAACGGAATACACCGATGATCCGATTTCTTCCCGGCATCCTTGCCATGGCCGCCATCGTGCTGGCCAGCAACATCCTTGTGCAGGTCCTGTGGGGCGACTGGCTGACGCTTGGCGCATTCATCTATCCCCTGGCGTTCCTCGTCACCGACGTGATGAACCGGGTCTATGGGGCCGCGGCCGCACGGCGGGTCGTGTTGGCGGGATTCGTCACCGGGATTGCGTGTTCGCTGATCGGCACGCAGATCGTCGGCGCGTTCGGGCCTCTTGTGACCGGGCGAATCGCGGTGGCGTCGGGCGTGGCGTTCCTGACCGCGCAGTTGGTCGACATCCTGATTTTCGACCGGTTGCGCGGCGGAACGTGGTGGCGCGCGCCGCTGGTGTCTTCGCTTGCGGGGTCCGCGCTGGACACCGCGATCTTCTTTACGGTCGCGTTTTCCGCGGCCCTTGCGGCATTCGAGCCGGGAAACGACGTTTCATGGGCCAACGAGGCGGTGGCGCTGCTGGGCGTTGGTCCCGTCACACCGCTCTGGGTATCGCTGGCGCTGGCCGACTGGTGTGTGAAACTCGCCCTCGCTTTGATCACTCTGATGCCATTTAGATTCATTGTAAGGCAACTTCTGCCACGGGTTGCGTAAAAGGGTTTGACAAGCACCAGATGTGTGCCAACCTCCCCTCATCGGCAATCAATGAAAGGAGGTGGTCCAGTGTCTAGAATGAACCAGGAGTTTGAGGTCGGAACAGTCATGGGGGCCGTTGCCCGAAGGCAGTCCTGAGGGCAGAACATCCATGATTGGGTCACCCCTAACCGGGCCCATCTCCGAACATTCGAAGGGCCACCGCATGACGGTGGCCCTTTTCGTAAAGATAGAACGCAGAACCTGCCGCGGGGGCCCGATCCGCGATGACGGAAGCGCATCGAACTTTCAGACGATCTCGACCGAGGAATGTCCCATGGCAAAGCGTTCGCCAAGGATCGCCTTGACGCTTTCGCGCACGACGCGGTGATCGCGGTCGGGCCGGATTGCCACCTCGAGCGTGACCATGGGGCGTTCCTGCGAGACAGACCATGCATGGATGTGATCGACAGCGGTCACGCCCTCGACCTCTGCGATCAGTACCCGCGCCACCTCGCGCCGGTCGAACCCCGGCGGCGCGCCTTCCAGCAGGATATGGGCGCTGTCGCGCACGACCTGCCAGGCCGAGCGCAATATGATCACGACGACGACGATGGACAGGATCGGATCGATAGGCGTCCAGCCGGTGGTGAGGATGACGACGGAGGCGACGATCGCCGCAACCGACCCGAAAAGATCGCCCGCGACGTGCAGCATGGCGGCGCGGACGTTCAGGTTGTCGCCCTGCCCGCGAGTCAGGATCCAGAATGCCAAGATGTTGACCACAAGGCCCGCGATGGCGATCCAGAGCATCAGGCCGCCCAGTACGGGTTGCGGCGCAAAGAGGCGCTGCACGGCTTCGACGCTGATCCAGATCGCGATGGCGAACAGCGACAGCCCGTTGACCAGGGCGGCCAGGATCGAGAACCGGTCGAACCCGTAGGTGTGTTTCCATGTCGCCGGACGGCGCACCATCCGAAGTGCCAGCCACGCCAGCAGCAGCGATGCGGTATCTGTCAGCATGTGACCGGCATCGGCGATCAGTGCCAGCGACCCGGAAATCAGCCCCCCGGCAAGTTCAGCCACCATGAACCCGCCCGTAAGCAGGGCGGCGATGGCAAGCTTGGATTCGTTGGCGACTGCATGGGTGTGGCCGACGTGGGAATGATCGTTCATCTGCGGTTCCTGCTGGGCGGTTTGTCGGAAGAAACGGACGCGCCGCCCCTGCTGTTCCCGCCATCCCGTGTTGAACAGCGCACCGCCTCGGGTTATCTGGCAGTCATGGCCAAGACCAAGGACAACCCGAACTACAAGGTGATCGCCGAGAATCGGCGGGCGCGCCACGACTATGCCATCGAAGACGACCTGGAGGTCGGGATCATCCTGATGGGCTCGGAGGTCAAGAGTCTCCGGGTCAACAGCGCCAACATCGCCGAAAGCTACGCGGCTGTGGATGGGGGAGAGCTGTGGCTGGTCAACAGTTATGTGGCGCCCTACCTGCCGGCCAAGACCTGGGGTCACGAGGACCGGCGGCGGCGCAAGCTTCTGGCATCCAACAAGGAGTTGAGCCGCCTCTGGAACGATACCCAGCGCAAGGGCATGACGATCGTGCCGCTGGTGATGTATTTTAACCACAAGGGTCTCGTGAAGCTGAAGGTCGGCATCGCCAAGGGCAAGCAGAACCACGACAAGCGCGCCGATGCCGCCAAGGCGGACTGGCAGCGCCAGAAGGCGCGACTGCTGCGCCAGAACGGCTGAGCGCGGTCGGACGCGACCGAGGGGCTGGCGCGCCGCAGGATCGTTTGTCCAATGCTTGAGGCGGGCGGTTCGTGTGCAGTCACAGGTTGCAGACACCCTGTGCCCGGGGGCCTTCGGCGAGAGTTATTTTCCGAAAGTGAAGCTGACGTATTCCTGTCGGCATGGGGCGCATTGCGATGCCTTGGCGGAATGGGCCGGATGACTGCGGGGGCCATGGACGGGATATGAAGGTTCGACGGCGCCGCGCCTTGTCAGGAGGCCGGGTCAGGTTTACCCAGAGTCTTGGGTTTCGATGCGGGGGAGCGATGCATATGGCCTATGACGATCCGACCACACTGGTGTCGACCCGGTGGCTGGAGCGGCATCTGGAGGATCCGGATCTGCGGATCCTGGATTGCAGCTGGTATCTGCCCGACATGGATCGAGACGGCCGGGCCGAATACGACGCCGCGCATGTTCCCGGTGCGCGATTCATCGATCTGGAGGATCTTTCCGACAGCCGGTCGGACCTTCCGCATATGGCGCCGCCGGTGGAAAAGTTCGTCAGCCGGATGCGTGGCGCAGGGGTTGGCGACGGGCACCAGGTGGTGATCTATGATGGTGCGGGGCTTTTTTCGGCCGCGCGGCTGTGGTGGCTGTTTCGGCTCATGGGAAAGACCGATGTTGCGGTGCTGGACGGCGGTTTCGTGAAATGGCAAGCCGAGGGGCGCGCAATCGAGGATCAGCCGCCGGTCCCGCGCGACAGGCATCTGACCGCAAGCAGACGCAATGATCTCGTTCGCGACGTGACGCAGGTGGCGGCGGCGGCCAAGCTCGGGGAGGCGCAGATCGTCGATGCACGGTCTGCCACGCGGTTT
>JBGTLJ010000264.1:0-8619 GCA_041744175.1 Oceaniglobus sp.
CGTCGTCGTCCATCGCCTCTGCCCGCACGAAGGCGACGTTGCGGGTGACGTGATAGCAGTGGGCGCGCGCGCGGATCGTCTGGCCCGGCGTGGCGGCCCGCATGTAGTCGATGCGCAGATCTATGGTGGCGGTGTTTCCCGTGCCCTCGGGGTGGCACATCACCGCCGCCCCGCCGCAGGTGTCCATCAGAGCCGACACCGCCCCGCCATGGATCACGCCGGTCGCCGGATCGCCAATCAGCCGCCGATCATATGGCATGGCGATCTCTGCGCGGCCGTCCGCCATGGACAGCATCCGCATCCCCAGGGCCAGCGAATGGGGCAATGCCACCATGAAACCGCGCGCGCCGTCCGCTTCGCCGTCCGTTTCCCTGCCAGCCATCCAGTCTTCCCTTGCTGTCCATGCCGTCCCATCCCGGTTCCGGGACGACACGATGTCATGGCCATGATGACCGATCGAGACGTGTGATTGAACCCGCTGCAGCCCTGACTTACTCTGCTTTCATGGAGGGGCAATCAGATGAGTGATGAACGCCTGTCGTTCAAGGAGATGTGCGCAAGGTTCGACGTGACCCCGCGCACCCTGCGCTACTACGAATACATCGAGCTTCTGTCGCCCGAAAAAGAGGGCCGCACCCGCCATTACGGCAACCGCGACATTGCCCGCCTGACATTGATCCTTCGCGGACGACGCTGGGGGTTTTCGCTCGAAGAGATCCGTCAGTGGCTGCAGATCTACGACAGCCGGGGGACGGCGGCCCAGATGGCGGAATGGGTCCATCTTGCCGACCGCAGGCTCGCCGACCTGCGCGCAGAGCAGATCCAGCTTGCCCGGACGATCGCCGAACTTCAGGAGACGCGAGACCGGGCCGCAGAGGACTGACGGATCCGGAAATGCTATCGCGGGATGTGAGCCGTCAGCCGCGCAACCAATTTATTAAGGGAGTCTACAGCGCTCTGAACTGTGAATGGTTGCGTCTTACGTTACGGAAGAAAAAGGCATGTTTGGTCTGGTTTAAAATGACGTTACGTTTCGTTTACGCTAGCGTCACCTGTTCTTGTAAGCTGCCGATAATCTTTACATCTCGGGGTCAAACGCAGCCCCGAGAGGATCCGTCATGAATGAGAACGCAACCATGTCCATCCGCCAGATGTGCGACACGTACGAGGTGACGCCGCGCACACTGAGGTTCTACGAGGCCAAGGAGCTCTTGTCGCCGATCCGCGAAGGTCAGCGGCGTCTGTTCACCCGCCGCGACCGTGCCCGCCTGACGCTGATCCTGCGCGGCAAGCGATTCGGCTTTTCTCTCGAACAGATCCGCCAGCTTCTGGACCTTTACGATGCCGACGACCAGCATGCCACCCAGCTTGCCCGCGCGATAGAAATCGCATCCGAACGCCTTGCCGACATGACCAGCCAACGGTCCGATCTGGATGCCGCCATCACGGATCTGACCCGCCAGCTGGAATGGGGCGAAGCGAAACTGACCCAACTGCGCAAAGCAGATGCCGCAGCCTGAGGAGCCCTGAATGCCCACCTACGTCGCCCCTACCAAGGACATGCAATTCATCCTGCACGACGTGATGAACGTCTTGGCCAGCGACATCGTCGGCTATGACGACCTGGACCGCGACACGACCGGTGCGATCCTGGAAGAGGCGGGCAAGCTGGCCGAGAATGTCCTCGCACCGCTGAACAGGGTGGGCGACGAACAGGGGTGCACCCTGGAAAACGGTGTGGTGCGCACCCCGGACGGGTTCAGGGCGGCCTATGATCAGATGCGCGCGGGCGGCTGGATGGGTCTGGACGCCGATCCCGAATATGGCGGACAGGGGATGCCATACCTGCTGCAGGCGGCCACCGGTGAAATTTTCGTCAGCGCGAACATGGCGTTCAACATGTACCAGGGCCTGACCCACGGCGCGATACTAGCGATCCACGAACACGGGTCCGCCGCGCAGAAACAGACCTATCTGCCTGCGATGATCGACGGCAAATGGTCGGGCACGATGAACCTGACCGAACCGCATTGCGGAACTGATCTGGGTCTGATCCGCACAAAGGCCGTGCCGCAGGACGACGGCAGCTATGCGATCAGCGGTCAGAAGATCTGGATCTCGGCGGGCGAACACGACCTTACCGACAACATCATCCACCTCGTGCTGGCACGGATCCCGGGCGGACCGGACGGGGTCAAGGGGATCTCGCTGTTCGTGGTCCCGAAGTTCATGGTCAAGGATGACGGCACGCCGGGCGAGCGGAACGCGCTGTCCTGCGGCGGCCTCGAAAGCAAGATGGGCATTCACGGCAACGCGACCTGCGTGATGAACTACGACGGCGCGACCGGATACCTCATCGGCGATATGCACAAAGGCATGCGGGCGATGTTCACGATGATGAACGAGGCACGCCTGGGCGTCGCCACCCAGGGCTACAGCCTGGGCGTCGTGGCCTACCAGAACGCCCTGGGCTTTGCCCGCGACCGCCTGCAGGGCCGCGCCATCACCGGAATCGAGGCTCCGGACAGACCTGCCGACCCGATCATCGTTCACCCCGATGTGCGCCGCAACCTGATGGACCAGAAGTCCTTCGTCGAAGGCGCGCGTGCCTTCGCGTTCTGGGCCGCGTCGCTCATCGACCGCGCCCGGCGCAACGACGACAAGGCGGCGGACGATCTGGTCTCGCTGCTGACGCCGGTGCTCAAGGGGTTCCTCACCGACAAGGGGTTCGAGACCACCGTGCAGGCCCAGCAGACCCTTGGCGGATCCGGATTCACCCGGGAATGGGGACTGGAACAGTTCGTGCGCGACGCAAGGATCACGATGATCTACGAAGGCACCAATGGCATCCAGTCACTTGACCTCGTCGGCCGTAAGCTCGGGCTCGATGGTGGAAAGACGGTGATGGGATTTTTCGATCTGGTGAATACCTTCATCCGGGAAAACGAGGAGGATGCCATTTTAAAGGCCGGGTTCCTCGACCCATTGAAGGCTGCCGGCAAGGATCTGCAGGCAGCGGCGATGTACTTCATGCAGAACATGAAAACGCCGAATGCCGCGCTGGCGGGGTCTTATGACTTCATGCACCTGTTCGGTCATGTCTGCCTGGGGCTGATGTGGGCCCGCATGGCCAGGGCGTCGATGGCCGCGCTGGGGGCGGGCGACGGCGACAAGGATTTTCACGAGGCAAAGATCGCGACGGGCCGCTACTACATGGCGCGCCACCTGCCTGCCACCGGCATGCACCTCGCGCGGATCACCAGCGGGTCAGAACCGGTGATGGACCTGCAGGCGGCAAACTTCTAGGACCAGGAGCGCAGGATGCCCGCACGGTTTCCATCGAGCAGACAGATTGAGGCGGCGACCCGCGAGATCCGAGGGTGTCCTCGGCACGTCGAGGTTTTGCGCCAGCTGAAGCGTCGTCATTCCCGTCTTGTGAACCACAGAACACTGCCCGGATCAGCGCGCTTCGGACACGTCTGCGGCGTCCCCAGACAAGCCCGGGATCTGAAAACGTCGAGGGCCGTGCAGTACGCCTGCGCGGAATGCCTCCGGCGGGAGTATTTGGACGAAAAAGAAACCATGTGGTGCGCCCCACAGCCACATCGGTCTTACCCGGTACCCTTTTCGGGCGGCCGTTGGGCGGCTTCTCTTCCGGCGGTCATCGACCCTCCAGCCTGTACCGCATACCCAGCTTGAACCATTAACCTTAACGGGGCATTTCGACGGACTTCTTTTTCGGGCAACAACTTGACGGGGGTGCGGGGGTGTCAAACCCCCGCTTCGCCGACATTTGACGCAGGGGATGCGATGACGATCAAGCTCTACTGCTTCGGCGAGAGCGGCAATGCCTACAAGGCGGCGCTGACACTGGAATTGTGCGGCCTCGACTGGGCGCCGGTGAAGGTGGATTTTTTCGGCGGGCAGACCCGTTCCGCCGCCTACCGCGCCGATACCAATCCCATGGGAGAGGTGCCCGTCATGGTGGACGGCGATTATCGCCTGTCCCAGTCCGGCGCGATCATGGACTATGCTGTCGAGCGGTCGGGCAAGCTCGGCGGCGGAACGCCAAAGGCGCGGCGCGAAGTGCTGCGCTGGATGTTCTGGGACAACCACAAGCTCAGCAGCAATGCTGGAATGTGCAGATTCCTGATGAATTTCCTGCCCCTGGAAAAGCGCCCGGCAGAAGTGATCGGCTTTACGCAAGCCCGGCTGGCGACGGCCTACGATGTGCTGAACACCCATCTCGAGGGGCGTGATTTCATTGTTGGGCGCAGCGTCACGATTGCCGATCTGTCATGCTGCGGCTATCTCTATTATCCCGAACCGTTCGGCTTCGATCGCGCTGCCTGGCCCCATGTTGACCGCTGGCTGGACAATATCGCCGCCTTGCCCGGCTGGAGGCACCCCTATGACCTCATGCCGGGATCGCCCGCGGACCGGGAGTGACGGGGCCAATGCACGCCGTACGGGTTCAACGGACCGACCGCCCCTGCCCGGAGATCGGCAAGGTGACCCTGCAGAAGGGGCGCAGACATTCCCGCCGCCGCGCGCGACCGAAAGGATCCAGATATGACCGAAGCCTATATCTTTGACGCTGTCCGCAGCCCCCGCGGCAAGGGGCGCGCCGACGGCAGCCTGCACGAGGTTACGAGCGTGCGGCTGTCCGCGCAGATGCTGAATGCCATCAAGGATCGCAACAGACTTGAGGGGCACGCCGTCGAGGACGTGATCTGGGGCAATGTCACGCAGGTCGGCGAACAGGGCGGTTGCCTTGCCCGTACCGCCGTTCTGGCGTCGGAGCTGGATCAGAGCATCCCCGGGCTGGCCATCAACCGGTTCTGCGCGAGCGGAATGGAGGCGGTGAACCTGGCCGCCAACCAGGTGCGCGGCGGGGCTGGCGGCGGCTATATCGCCGGCGGGGTCGAGATGATGGGTCGTGTCCCCATGGGCAGTGATGGTGCCGCCATCGCGGTGGATCCATCCGTCGCCATGAGCACCTATTTCGTTCCCCAGGGGATCAGCGCCGACATCATCGCCACGGAATACGGCTTTTCGCGTGACGACGCCGATGCTCTGGCGGTCGAATCCCAGAACCGCGCGGCAGCGGCATGGGACGACAACCGGTTCGCGAAGTCGATGATCGAGGTCCGCGACATCAACGGCCTGCCGATCCTGTCGCGCGACGAATACATGCGCCCCGGCACCGACATGCAGAGCTTGGGCGCGCTCAAGCCCAGTTTCAAGGACATGGGCGAGGTGATGCCGGGTTTCGACAAGATCGCGCTGATGCGGTATCCACATCTGGAACGCATCAACCACATCCACCATGCCGGCAATTCCAGCGGCATCGTCGACGGCGCGGCGGCGGTCCTGGTGGGCAGCAGGGAATGGGGCGAAAGCCAGGGCCTGAAACCCCGCGCCCGGATCCGCGCCACCGCCAAGATCGGCACCGACCCGACGATCATGCTGACCGGACCTGTTCCCGTCACCGAAAAGATCCTGAAGGACAACGGAATGGAGATCGGCGACATCGACCTGTTCGAGGTGAATGAGGCCTTCGCCAGCGTGGTTCTGCGTTTCATGCAGGCGTTCGACGTCGACCATTCACGGGTGAACGTCAACGGCGGGGCCATTGCCATGGGCCACCCCCTTGGTGCCACTGGGGCCATGATCATCGGCACGTTGCTGGACGAACTGGAACGCTCGGACAGAGAAACCGGTCTTGCGACCCTCTGCATCGCCAGCGGAATGGGCGCCGCCACGATCATCGAACGGGTCTGACAATGGAACGGTCGATCTCACCGACCCGCCGGTCGGGTCAGCCACCCTGCCCCTTTCGGGCGAAATCGCACATCGACGGATACGTGTCATTTGAGTTACGTTCGTATCATGTCCGACGCGCTTCACCACTTTTTCGTCAGCCAGGCCCTTCATCTCAGGGAGGGTCGCATCGAAAGCCTTGCCCGGGCGTTTTCGGTGCCGCTTCTGGTGCTGTTGCCCCGGAACGTCGGGGTGGCCAATGTCCTGCGGTCGCGCGCCGCGATAGAGACATTCTTTACCGCCAAGTTCGAAGGGCTGGAGGCTGCGGGCATCGACTATCTGCGCGCCCAGGTCAAGAAGATCGAACAGACCTCGTCCGAGAGGTTCATGGCATCCGTGGTCTGGTACTATGTGGGCCGGGCCGGACTGCGCCAAGGCGAAACCCGGGCGCGGTATTACGTGGCCCGGCGGTCGGGCGGCTTTCGGGCCGAAATGATCGCCTTCGACCATCTGGCCTTTCCGGCGATCGCCGACTGGATCGCGCTCAGCGCGCAGACAATCCCCTCTGCCGCGATCCGGATGCACTGACAGCGCCCCAGACCCGTCGTGCGGCACTGCCGTCCGGTGGCCGGAACATGAGGCAGCCCCGCAACAACTCGGCAAGGGACACACGACAATGACCGATTTCACCTATGACGTGGACCAGGACGGTGTCGCCGTGATCACCTGGGACGCACCCGGAAAATCGATGAACGTGCTGACGCGAGAGGCGTTCACCCTCGTCGAGGAACTTGTCGACCGGGCCCTCGCGGATGACGAGGTGAAAGGCATCGTCATCACCTCGGGCAAGAAGGATTTCGCCGGCGGGATGGATCTGAACGTGCTGGCGTCGATCCGCGCCGAAAGCGGCGACAATCCGGCGCAGGGGCTGTTCGACTTCACGATGAACGGCCACCGGATCCTGCGCAAGCTGGAGCGTGCGGGCATGGATGCCAAGACCAACAGGGGCGGCAAACCCGTGGCCTGCGCGATCAACGGCACCTGTGCCGGCATCGGCACAGAAATCGCGCTGGCCTGCCACCGCCGGTTCATGACCGACAATCAAAAGGCAAAGATCGGCCTGCCGGAAATCCTGCTGGGCATCTTTCCGGGTGGCGGCGGCACCACTCGATACTCCCGCATGGTCGGCGCAATGGCCGCCTCGCCAGTCCTACTGGAAGGGCGGATGCTGGAGCCTACCAAGGCGAAATCCGCCGGTCTGGTGGATGAGGTGTCCGCCGATCCGCTGGCCGATGCCAAGGCCTGGGTGCTGGCGGCCACCGACGCGGATATCGTCAAGCCATGGGACGCCAAGGGCTGGAAGATGCCGGGCGGCACGCCCTATCACCCCGCCGGTTTCATGACGTTCGTGGGCGCATCGGCCATGGTCAACGGCAAGACCCAAGGAGTCTATCCCGCCGCAAGGGCGCTGCTGTCGGCAGTCTATGAGGGCGCCATGGTGCCGTTCGACACCGCGCTCAGGATCGAGGCGCGCTGGTTCACCCATGTGCTGTTGAACCCGTCGTCCTCGGCGATGATCCGCAGCCTGTTCATCGACAAGCAGGCGCTGGAAAAGGGCGCCCGCCGCCCCGACGTGGCCGATCAAACGGTGAAAAAGGTCGGCGTGCTGGGGGCCGGCATGATGGGGGCGGGCATCGCGCTCGTTTCGGCCCTCGCGGGCATCGAGGTGGTGCTGCTGGACCAGAAGCAGGATGCGGCGGACAAGGGCAGATCCCACACGGCCGACTACATGGACAAGGGGATCGCCCGCAAGAAGGCCACGCCAGAGAAAAAGGAACAGGTACTGGGGCTGATCACCGCCACCACCGACTACGACGCCCTCAAGGGCTGCGATCTGATCGTCGAGGCGGTGTTCGAGGATGTGGCCATCAAGGCCGAAGTGACGAAGGCGGTCGAGGCCGTCATCGGCCCCGACACCATTTTCGCCACCAACACATCGACACTTCCCATCGGCCAGCTGGCCCGCGCAAGCCAGCGCCCGGCGAATTTCATCGGCATCCATTTCTTTTCGCCGGTGGACAAGATGATGCTGGTGGAAATCATCAAGGGCGCCGAAACCGGCGATGTCGCCGTGGCCAAGGCGCTGGATTTCGTGCGCCAGATCCGCAAGACGCCCATCGTGGTCAACGATGCGCGGTTCTTCTACGCCAACCGCTGCATCATCCCCTACATCAACGAAGGCGTGCGCATGGTCGGCGAAGGCGTCGCCCCCGCGCTGATCGAGAACGCCGCCAAGATGCTGGGCTTTCCCCTTGGCCCGCTGCAACTGGTGGACGAAACCTCCATCGATCTCGGGGTCAAGATCGCCAAGGCCACCCGCGCCGCCATGGGCGACGATTACCCCGACGGCGAAGTGGACGAGGTGCTGTTCTGGCTGGCCGATGCGGGCCGGATGGGGCGCAAGGCGGGCGCCGGATTCTACGCCTATGACGACAAGGGCAAACGCACGGGCCTTTGGGACGGGCTGTCGAAATACCCCCTCGCCGACGCGCAGCCGGACCTGTCGGAGGTGCAGCACCGCCTGATGTTCGCCCAGGTGCTGGAGGCGGTGCGCGCGCTGGAAGACGGCGTTCTCACCGACATCCGCGAAGGCGATGTGGGTGCGATCCTCGGCTGGGGGTTCGCACCGTGGTCTGGCGGGCCGTTCTCATGGCTCGACATTCTCGGCGCGACGCGGGCGGTGGATATCTGCGACGCGCTGAGCGCCGCGCACGGCGAACGCTTCAAGGCACCTGCCCTGCTGCGCGACATGGCGGCAAGGGGCGACACATTCCATGGCACCGGGTCGGCGGCGCG
>JBGTLJ010000265.1:0-3680 GCA_041744175.1 Oceaniglobus sp.
GGCCAATTCGCCGCTCCATGGCGTCAGCCGCTGCCCAAGCCATCCGACGATTGCGTAGCCGCCGCCGGACAGCAGCGTGGCCAGCACCGCGACCGCCCAGACCCTGGTCGTTTCCAGGCTTGCCAGCGCACCGGTGATCAGGACGCCGAGGCCCCGCTCTGCCCCCATGAACTCGCCGACCGTGGCGCCGAGAACTGCCGCGGGCGCCGCGATCCGAAGCCCGGCAAGAAGGCTTGGCAGCGCAAACATGCAGCGCACACGCCAAAGCTTCGACAGCGACCCTCCCCCAAGGACATGCACCACGTTCAGGATTGCCGGATCGGCCGAGCGCAGCCCGACAGTCGTGGCCACCAGGGTTGTGAAGATCACGGCGAGGGCACTCAGGGCCACCATGGCATCGGCACGGTCCAGCAGAACCAGCAGGATCGGTGCCAAGGCGATGACGGGGATTGCGTAGATCGCCAGCGCAGCACTGAGGACCGTTCTTTCCAGGGCCGGCACCTGCACGATCACGAGGGCCAGAAAGATCGCGATCGCGTTGCCGATGACAAAGCCCTTGAGAGCCGTCTCAAGTGTCGCAAGGACGTTGCGCGCGAACAGGGGGCCCTGTTCGGCCAGATGGACGATCACCTCGCTAGGCACGGCCAGCGCGAAGCTGCCCGCAAGCACCGTGCGTGCCAGCACCTCCCATCCGATCAACAGCAGCGCAAGAACGAAGGCCGTTTCGGCCGCCGCGGGCAGGACAGGCATCCGGAACGGGGAGTCGCGCGGGGCCTCAGAGATCGCCATCCTCCCTCTCCTTGCCAGCGAGGATATCGGAAAGGCGCCCGGTCATCGCATGGAACCCGGGCGTGCGCAGAAGCTCTCGGGTGCGGGGACGCGGGAACGGTATTGCGACCTCGGCGGCGATCCGGCCGGGGCGCGGGGTCATGACCAGCACCGCGTCAGAGAGAAACACCGCCTCTTCGATGGAATGGGTGACCAGCAACGTCGTGGTGCGCCGGGCCCCCCAGATCCGCAGCAGTTCCCGGTTCAGATGGCGGCGCGTCATCTCGTCGAGGGCGCCGAATGGTTCGTCCAGCAACAGAACCTTTGGCGCGGTGATCAGCGCCCGCGCGATGGCCACGCGTTGCCGCATGCCGCCCGAAAGCTCTGCCGGTCGTGCCCGCTCGAACCCTTTCAGCCCGACCAGCGCGATCAGGTCGTCGACAGCCGAAGGCGGCACCGAGGCGCCGGTGACCTGCACGGCGAGGTTCACATTGGCGCGCACGTCACGCCAGGGCAAAAGAGCCGCATCCTGAAAGACGATCCCAAGCTTGCCCGCGCGCCTCAGGTCGGCAGCCGTGCGCCCCAGAAGCCGGACCGCTCCCTCGGACGGCATTTCGAGATCGGCCAGCATCCTCAGAATTGTCGATTTGCCGCAGCCGGAGGGTCCGATAAGTGTGGTGAACGCCCCGCGCGGCGTGTGTATCGACACATCGCGTACCGCCACGGTTTCCCGGCGGCCGGTCGAAAAGACCTTTGTCAGACCCTCGATCGCGATCCCCGGCAGCTTCGCCGGGGCGCTTTCGGCGTCTTTCACTCGATCCGCGCCTTGCCTTGGTAAAGGTCGCTCAGAAGCTCGGTGGAAAACAGATCGCGTTCCGCCTGAATGCCCAGAACCTCCATCGTTTGCAGGTTCGCCGCGATCCTGTCCTCGGTCATCCAGAACAAGCCGTTCGCGGTGGTGTCCGGCGTGATCAGCAACGCAAGTTGCGCCTCGGCCTGCAGCCGCTGCTGGGCGCGATCAAGTCCCTGATCGACGGCATATTTGTCGACGGTCAGGTCGACCGCATAGTCGATGTCCTGCACGAAATCCTACCAGCCGCGGATTTCGGCGCGCAGCATCCGGCGGACCAGATCGCGCTGGCCGGCCAACGTGTCGCCCGTCGCGATGTAGATGCCGGAGAAGATGTTGTAGCCGTAATCCGACAGCAGAAAGCTGTGTGTTTCGATACCCTGCAACGCAAGATCGATGGGCCCGGTCGTGAAAAGCGTCAGAATGCAGTCGACCTCGCCGCTGGCGAGCGGTGCCGGATTGCCCTGGGTGGTGACGACGTCGATTTTCGAAACATCGAGATCGTTGAGACGCACGATCGCGTCGAGCACCGGCCGGTTGATGGTGGCAAGGCCAAGCCGCACCTCGCCCTCGAGGTCTTTGGGACTGCGGACCGGGTTCCCGGAACGTGAGGTGATGCAGAAGGCGTGCTGCTGATTTTTCGCACCGAGGATGGTGTAGTCCGCACCGTTCGCCGTTGCCCGCGCCGCATAATCCGTTGCCGAAACACCAAGCTGCGCCTGACCGGAGATCACCACGGGATCCACGGGCGCGTTCGGACCGCCCGGCAACAGGGCCACGTCCAGATCCTCGGCGGCGTAATAGCCTTTTTCCTGGGCAATGAAGCTGCCGGCGTACTGAACACTCTTGAGCCAGCCCATCTGCAAAGCGGCGCTGTCGGCGGCGCGGGCGCGCACCGGACGCAGGACCGTCGCGCCGAAACTGGCGAGGCCCAGATATGTCGACGTCCGAAGGAAGCTGCGGCGGCTGAAATCGGTCAAGTTGATGGTCCCCAAGCTGAAGCGGATCCGGTCGTCCAGACCCCGCCGCGATGATACTCCGATGGTCGCTCGGTTCCGAGTAGCAACACACGGCACAGTGACAACAGCGAACCCCTAGAATAGGGTAGGGCCCGTCACGGTCAAGATTGTCACTGCTGTTCGGGTTCGGCAAGATCGTCAAATGCTGAATCGAGCCAGTTGAGTTCGGAACGCGTCGGCGTCGGCGTCGGTGTCTTGTGGCCCAAGGATTTCTGCGGCCGGTCGTGATCCCGCCTCTGATGCAGGGGTTCAGGACGTCCATACGGTGATCGTCCGCAGCAACAATACCGCGTGCCACGCTGACGCAAGACGCGGCAAAGCTGATCCGGAAAAGCGAACCGGCAGTTGAAAGGCAGACTGGGGCCATCCGCGGTCGGAAGCGCGACTGACGGGGAAATTACCAGGTCTGTTCGCACCGTCGACACGCATGATTGTCCGTTGGAAGTGATGCTGGCGCAGGCGGTGCGCGGCAATTCTGGTGAATAAGGATGTCGGCGGCAAAAAGGTGCGGTGTCGATCAATTCTGCATTGGCACGTAATCCATGTCCGTCGGGCGTCTGCCCGACGTTGGGTCATCGGCGGCCCGAAGCCGGAACACTCACGAGTTCTTGAAGCGGCTTTAATTCCAGGGATGGTTAATATATTGTTAATGCCAACTGACTTGGGTTTGAAAAGCTGCGATGTGCGCCGCAGTGGAAGCACAAGCAGCGCCATGAAACGTAGATGCGGTATCCGATAGATGAATGAACCTGCGGCAGGTCCGCTCCGTCCTCGCCATCCGCTCGCCGAGCCTGCGGCGCGGGAGCGGGAGGAAATGGAACCGGGCCTTGCAGAGGCTCCCATGCAACAGGACGACGGCCTTCAACAACGTCCTGAAGGACGGCAGTCGTCGGGGCACCCGGCCCCTGGAGCAGTGTTCGGCGGCGCTGGCAGCAGTGAACTTCAACGTCATGTGGCACGTCGGGCGGACGCGGACAAACCGCGCGATGCAAGGGCAGACGCACAGCCCACAGAAGAGGCGCGTCAGCCGGGCGCCGACAAGC
>JBGTLJ010000266.1:0-10773 GCA_041744175.1 Oceaniglobus sp.
CGGGCGCGCCGTCAGTCGCGCAGGGGCCGGCACATGGGGCGGCAGGTTGCTGCCCTTGCCCCTTTGCATGCTGGGTCAGGGAACCGCTTCGGCCCTCGATCTGCGCGACGGATTGCGCACCACCGGGCATTTCCTGAACGCCCATCTTGCGCCATCCCTCGGCAATCGCCCGTTGCCCGCCGCCCGCCAGCGCCTCGTCGATCTCTTCGCACGGCATTTCTAGGTGCGCGCGCCCCTGCCACCGCTGAACCCGCATGGCCAACCAGCGGCCGCCGCAATGCCTGCCGAAATGGCTTCTTTTTCGTCCCAAATCTCCCGCCGGAGGCTCCGACCCTATCCCAGCAGACGTCGCGCGATCACCTGCGCCTGGATCTCGGCGGCACCTTCGAATATGCTGAGGATCCGCGCATCGCACAGGATCCGGGATATGCCGTATTCCAGCGCGAACCCGTTGCCGCCGTGGATCTGCACGCCGTTGTCCGCCGCAGCCCAGGCCACCCGCGCGCCCAAAAGCTTGGCCATCCCCGCCTCGAGATCACAGCGTTTCCCGTCGTCCTTGCGACGGGCGCTGAAATAGGTCAGCTGCCGCGCCACCATGATCTCGACCGCCATCATCGCCAGCTTGCCCGACACCCGGGGAAATTCGATCAGGGCCTTGCCGAACTGCCTGCGGTCCCGGGCATAGCGCATGGACACGTCCAGCGCGGATTGCGCTACGCCGATGGCCCGCGCGGCGGTCTGGATGCGCGCGCTCTCGAATGTCTCCATCAGCTGCTTGAAACCGCGCCCCGTCTCGCCGCCCAGCAGGTTTTCGCCCGCCACGGTAAACCCGTCGAAGGCCAGCTCGTATTCCTTCATCCCGCGATATCCCAGCACCTCGATCTCGCCGCCGGTCATGCCCGGGGTCGGGAACAGCTCCGCGTCGTTTCCCGGCGTCTTTTCCGCCAGAAACATCGACAAGCCACGGTAATCGTCGGTCCCGGGGTCGGTGCGCGCCAGCAGGGTCATCACATGGGTCCGCGATGCATGGGTGATCCAGGTCTTGTTGCCGGTGATCTTCCAGTCCGCGCCGTCCCGCGCCGCCCGGGTGCGCAACGCGCCCAGGTCGGACCCGGTGTTCGGTTCGGTGAATACTGCTGTCGGCAGGATCTCGGCACTGGCAAGACCCGGCAGCCACTTGCGCTTCTGGGCCTCGGTGCCGCCGCAAATGATCAGCTCGGCGGCAATCTCGCTGCGGGTGCCAAGGGACCCGACTCCGATATAGCCACGCGACAGTTCCTCGCTGACCACGCACATTGCCGCCTTGGACATGCCCAGCCCGCCATACTCTTCGGGAATGGTCAGCCCGAAGACGCCCAGCCCGGCCATCTCGTCGATGATCTCCAGCGGGATCAGCTCGTCCCGCAGGTGCCAGCCATGGGCGTGCGGCTCGACCTTTTCCAGTGAAAACCGGCGGAACTGTTCGCGGATCATCTCAAGCTCGTCGTCCATCCCGCTGGCGCCCACGGTGATGTGTGCCGACTGTTCCTGCATCAGGGCCACCAGCCGCGTCCGCGCCGCCTGTGTGTTGCCGACCCGGGTCAGGGTCATCACTGCCGGGATCATCAATGCGCGCTGGTCGTCATGGGACAGCCCCACATCCTGCAAGCGCAACATCTCGCCCTGGGACATGGGCAACCCGCCATGGATCTGCCAGAGGTATTCGCCGAACGCGATCTGATACAAAAGCCGCTCGATCTCGCCGAACCTGCCCCCGGCCTCCAGCCGCTCGGCCCAGCCGTGCATCTGGCGCAGCGCCTCGCCGTAGGTCGCAAGCCAGGCCAGCCCGTGCGCCGCCATCTGATGACGCTCGATCAGCGCGCCCGACACCCGGCCATCCTCCGTGACCAGACCCCGCAGACCGTCGGTGGCGCGGGAGACAAGGACTTCCAGCGCCTCCATGGCCTGGCCCCCCAGCGTCAGAAGGTCGTTCAGAACCGGATCAGCCAGGGCTGCACCCAGATCTTGGCCATCGTGCGGCATGGGACTCTCCGTTCGTTTGCACCTGCAGCATGACATAGGGTCCCGCACCCGTCCACGCAACAAGATTTCTTTTCGTCCGCTCCGTTTGAACGAAAATGACGCAGCCGCCCGGCGCTTTCCATTTCGCTGCCCGCAGGTATAAGGGCGAGCGGTATCGGGAACGGGGGATCGGGTGGGCGAACTTTCACTGTCAGTCTCTGTCTTCGTCCTTGCAGCGACGCTGCTGGCCGGGTTTGTCAAGGGAACCGTTGGGTTCGCGATGCCGATGATCATGCTGTCGCTGATCGGGTCCGTCATGGCCCCCGAACAGGCCCTTGCCGCGTTGATCCTGCCGACGCTGATGACCAATACCTTTCAGGCGCTTCGGGGCGGTGTCGCGGCCGCATTCGGATCGGCACAGCTGCACTGGCGGTTCATCGCCATGGTCATGGTCTGCATCGCGCTTTCGGCCCAGCTTGTGACGCTTCTGCCGCCCCGCGCGCTCTATCTGATCCTCGGGGTGCCCGTTGTGCTGTTTTCCATGGCACAGTTGGCCGGGTGGACCCTGCGCATTGCAGCCGGGCATCGGCGCCGCGCGGAACTCGGCATCGGTGCCTTTGCGGGCATCATCGGCGGATTGTCCGGCATCTGGGGCCCGCCAACGGTGATCTACCTGACCGCACTGGACACACCAAAGGTCGAACAGATCCGGGTGCAGGGAGTGGTCTACGGCCTTGGCGCGGCGATGCTGGCGTTGGCCCACCTGCGCTCGGGGGTGCTGAACCCCGCCACCCTGCCGCTGTCTCTGGTGTTGGTGGTGCCCGCGATCCTCGGCATGGCCGTCGGTTTCGCCGCGCAGGACAGGCTGGACCAGACGCTGTTCCGGCGCCTGACCCTGATCGTGCTGATCGTCGCGGGCGCCAATCTTGTGCGGCGCGGGCTCATGGGCTGAACCGTCGGCCCTGACCCGCCGATCCTGCCCGCCCCGCGGGACAAGCCGCGCGGTTCAGCCGATGGCGACCGCGCGCACGTCGTCATCGATGTGATCTGCATACTGCTCGAAATTTTGCGAAAACATCCGCACCAGCTTGGCCGCCTGCCGGTCATAGCTTTCGGGGTTGTCCCAGGTGCGGCGCGGATCAAGCAGGATGTCCGCCACCCCGACCACCGTCGTCGGAACCTCGAAACCGAAGTTCTTGTCCTTGCGGAACGGCGCCTTTTCCAGAGACCCGTCCAGAGCCGCCGTCAGCAACGCCCGCGTCGCCTTGATCGGCATCCGCGATCCGGTGCCGTGGGCGCCGCCGGTCCAGCCGGTGTTCACCAGCCAGCAGGTCGCGCCATGCTTGGCGATCTTGCTTTTCAGCAAGGCGCCATAGACCTCGGGGCGGCGCGGCATGAACGGCGCCCCGAAACAGGTGGAAAACGTCGGCTCCGGTTCGGTGACGCCCCGTTCGGTGCCCGCGACCTTGGATGTGAACCCGGACAGGAAGTGATACATCGCCTGCGCCGGGGTCAGCCGCGCGATGGGCGGCAGCACCCCGAACGCGTCGCAGGTCAGCATGATGATGTTCTTCGGGTGCCCGCCCAGCGCGGTGGCCGAGGCATTGGAGATATAGTGCAGCGGATAGGCGCAGCGCATGTTCGCCGTCAGGCTGTCATCCTCGAAATCCAGCGCGCGGGTGTCCGGATCGTAGACCATGTTCTCGATCACGGTGGCGAATTTCTCGGTGGTGGCGAAAATCTCGGGTTCGGCGTCGGGCGACAGGTTGATCGTCTTGGCATAGCAGCCGCCCTCGAAGTTGAAGGTGCCGCGATCCGACCAGCCGTGTTCGTCGTCGCCGATCAGGATCCGGGCGGGATCGGCCGACAGCGTCGTCTTGCCGGTGCCAGACAGACCGAAGAACACCGCTGTATCCACCGGATTGCCGGGCGCATGGTTGGCGCTGCAATGCATCGGCATGATGTTCTTTTCCGGCAATAGGTAATTCAGCAGCGTGAACACTGATTTCTTGTTCTCGCCGGCATATTCCGTTCCCGCGATGACGATCACCCTGCGGTCAAAATTCAGCGCGATCACCGTGCCGGACCGGCAGCCATGGCGCTTTGGATCGGCGGTGAAGCTGGGGCAGTTGACAACCGTGAAATCGGCCACGAAATCGTCCAGCGCCTCGCGTTCCGGGCGACGCAGAAGGGTGCGGATGAACAGCGAATGCCAGGCAAGTTCTGTCACCACGCGCACGTCAAGCCGGTGAGCAGGATCGGCGCCGCCATGCAGGTCCTGCACGAAATAGTCGCGCCCCTTCATGTGCTCCTGCACATCGGCATAGAGCACGTCGAAGGCGTCGGGCGTCATCGCCGCGTTGTTGTCCCACCAGATCGTGTCTTCGGTCGTGGCACTGCGCACCACGTGCTTGTCCATTGGGGACCGGCCGGTGAACTTGCCGGTCGTCACCAGCAACGTGCCGCCCTTGCCCATCCTGCCCTCGTCGCGGCACAGCGCCTGGGTCATCAGATCCGGTTCGGAAAGGTTGTAGAAAACTTCGCCCAGCCCTGAAAAACCTTGCTTTTCAAGCGTCTGCGCAGGGTTGACGCGTCCGGTGGCCATGTCGAAATCTCCTGTTCCCGGCGTTCCGCGCAGGCACTTCCAGCCCCCGACGCAACGCCACCCGATCAGAGAGACCACCTGCCGCGACCCGCCTGCAAGTGGTTAGCGCAACCAGACCGTAGTTTAGCGCAATCATCCGGATTTGGATAACCCTGGTCGGATGGCATCCGGGATGTAAACGCTAAAAATGGCCCAATTCAGGCAATCCTAACACATTTGCGGCGATATCAAGGCGCCGATAGCGGATTGATTCGAATGTATCTGGGCAATCGGCCCGCCGGGCACCGCGTGTGCCTGGCTGGACTGGTCCGGATTGCGTGCAGCGAAGGGAAAACCGATGTCAAGGATCGCACTCGTGGACGACGACAGGAACATCCTCACGTCGGTGGCGATGACGCTCGAGGCCGAGGGGTTCGAGGTCGAGACGTACAACGACGGGCAGGCGGCGCTGGATGCGTTCAACAAGCGGATGCCGGACATGGCGGTGTTCGACATCAAGATGCCGCGCATGGACGGAATGGACCTGCTGCAGAGGGTGCGCCAGAAAACCGCGATGCCAGTGATCTTCCTGACATCCAAGGACGATGAGATCGACGAGGTTCTGGGCCTGCGCATGGGCGCCGACGACTACGTGAAAAAACCGTTCTCCCAGCGCCTTCTTGTGGAACGCATCCGCGCGCTCCTGCGGCGCCAGGAGGTGATCGGCGGCGATGAGGTGACGGAAGCCGAGGCAAGCCAGGTGCTGTCGCGCGGTGAGCTTTCGATGGATCCGCTGCGCCATGCCGTTGTCTGGAAGGGGATGGCGGTATCGCTGACCGTGACCGAATTTCTGCTGCTCCAGGCCCTGGCGCAACGCCCTGGTTTCGTGAAAAGCCGCGATCAGCTGATGGATGTGGCCTATGACGATCAGGTCTATGTCGATGACCGCACCATCGACAGCCACATCAAGCGTCTGCGCAAAAAGATGCGCAGCGTCGACAACGAATTTTCGGCGATCGAGACGTTGTACGGCATCGGATACCGCTATAACGAAGAGTAGGCAATGACCATGACGCCGGGTGCACAAGCGGCCAGGGCCGGGACGGACGGGGGGCGGAGCACGTCCCCGGGTCAAGACCGGATCGACGGCGCATCGGACCGGCGCCCGAGCCGCCGCAAGGCCCGTCTGATTTCGATCAATCGGTCGCCGCTGGCCCGCAAGATCATCACCTTCAATCTTCTCGCCATCCTCGTTCTTGTGGCGGGCGTGATCTATCTTAATCCTTTTCGTGACACCCTGCTGGTGCAGCGCGAGGCGTCACTGGTGACAGAGGCCGGTCTGGTGGCCGACATTCTGGCCATCCGCGCTCCGGGAAACGGCGACGATGCCGATGACATTGCCGCACTGCTGGCCGGTCTCAGGTTCGCCAATGCGAACGAGGTTTTCGTCTTCGATGCGACAGGGGCGCCCCTGGGCTCCACGGTCGGCGTCAAGCGTGCCGAACCTACAGGATTTTCGGGCTATGATCCCGGCGATGGCGACACGGTCATCACCAACCTGCTCAGCGGGGTGTGGGACTTCATCGCGGCTTTTCCGGGCAGGGGCAGCCCCGTCGCCGTCACCGTTCGGGGGACACATGTCCCAGCCCTGGTGGCGCGCGCGCTCTCAGGCGAGACCAGCGTCGATGTGGGCCAGGACGGCGAAAAAAGCGCTGTTTTCGCCGTGGCCAGCCCGATCCGGCGCGACGGCCGGGTTATCGGCGCGGTCGCGATCACCAGCGCTGCGGGAGAAATCGACCGCCTGGTGCGCGAAGAGCGCAAGCAGGTCCTGCAGATGTTCGCGATCGCGATCCTGGTGTCGATCGGCCTGTCGCTGGTGCTGGCCTCGACCATCGCCAATCCGCTTTCCGATCTCGCGGCGGCCGCCGAAATCGGCCAGGATGGAAACTCCAGGACCGTCAGGCCCAACCGGGTGCGCATCCCGGATCTGACGCGCCGCCCGGATGAGATCGGACGCCTTTCGGGGGCGCTGCGCGGCATGGTCGCGGCGCTCTACGACCGGATCGACGCCAACGAACAGTTCGCGGCCGACGTCTCGCACGAGATCAAGAATCCGCTGGCGTCCCTGCGCTCGGCCGTGGGAAGTTTGCGGCTTGTAGAACGGCAGGAACAGCGCAGCCGCCTGCTGGATGTGATCGACCATGATGTCCGTCGGCTCGACCGGTTGGTCAGCGACATCTCCAACGCCTCGCGGCTCGACAGCGAATTGGTCAAGGAGGACGAGGCCAGCTTCGATCTGCTGCACATGTTGGGGGAGCTGACCGCCCATCTGGGACAGGAGGCAGAGGCCATGAACGTGGACTTCATCGCCGATCTGCCGGACGGCCCGATCTTCATCGACGGGCTGGAAAGCCGTCTTGCCCAAGTCTTCGTCAACCTGATCGGCAACGCGATATCATTCTGCGAAGAGGGCGACGCCATCCGAGTCTGGGCGCGACAGCGCCAGAACCGGGTGCTGGTTGTGGTTGAGGATACGGGCCCCGGCATCCCTGAATCGGCCCTGTCCCGGGTGTTCGAACGGTTCTACTGCGAACGTCCCGAGGCGCATTACGGCAACAATTCGGGCCTCGGCCTGGCGATATCGAAACAGATCGTCGAGGCCCACGGCGGTGTGATCTGGGCCGAGAACATCCGCCCCACCCAAGCGGATATGACGTCGGACCCTCTCGGCGCGCGCTTCGTCGTCGGCCTTCCGGTGTGACCGCGTCCTTCACCGCGACCCTCCGCGCCTGCATGGCGGCGGACGTCGGCGCCGCCGTTCATGCGACGGTGGTGTCGGCGAATGGCGTCGGCGCGCTGATCGGCGGTGCACCCGGCGCCGGAAAATCCAGCCTTGCGCTGCATCTCATGGCGCTCGGCGCCGGTCTGGTTTGCGACGACAGCGTCGAACTTTTCGTTCAGGGCGCCCGGCTCATGGCTCGCGCGCCCACAACGACCCCGGCTCTGATCGAGGCGCGCGGCATCGGGCTGCTCCGTGTCGCCCTGCAACCGCCAACTCCGCTTATCGTGATCGTCGATCTCGACCTGGCGCCGCCCGCCCGCTTGCCCCCGCCGGTCCGCTGCGACATCCTCGGCATCAGCCTGCCGGTGCTGTCGGGACGGATCGGCCCGCATCTTGCCCCGGCTCTGATGCAGATCCTCGGAACGGGACACGTGCCGCACCATGACTGACCCCGCCCCGCCCATTCCGCCGGACGGCGCCGCTCGGGTGGTGCTCGTGACCGGTCCGTCGGGTGCAGGCCGGTCGACCGCGATCAACTCGCTCGAGGATATGGGGTTCGAGGCCATCGACAACCTGCCGCTGTCGCTGCTGCCCCGTCTGCTGAACGGTGCCCGTTCCAGCCGCCCGCTCGCACTTGGTCTTGACGCCCGCAACCGCGACTTTTCGACGCTGGGACTGATCGAGGTGATCGACCGCATCGGCGCGACACCCGGCTTGCGTACCGACGTCCTGTTCATCGACGCCAGCGCCGATGTGCTGCTGCGCCGCTATTCCGAAACCCGCCGTCGTCACCCCCTTGCGCCCGCCGAGACGCCAGAGGTCGGCATCGCCCGCGAGGCGGATCTTCTGGCGGCGATCCGGTCGCGCGCCGACATCCTGATCGACACCTCGGAGATGAGCCCGCACAATCTGCGCTCCGAACTGGCTCTCTGGTTCGGTGCCACACCCGAAGGCCGGCTGGCGGTTTCGATCCAGTCGTTTTCCTACAAGCGCGGGCTGCCGCGCGGCGTCGACATGGTGTTCGATGTTCGGTTCCTGCAAAACCCCTACTGGCAGCCGGATCTGCGCCCGCGCGACGGCACCGATCCAGCCGTCGCCGATTTCGTCGCGCAGGACCTTCGCTATGGCGAGGTTTTCGCGCGGACCCGCGATCTTTTGCTGACGCTGCTGCCGGCCTACAGCGATGAGGGCAAGACCCATCTTGCGGTCGCGTTCGGCTGCACCGGGGGCCAGCACAGATCAGTGGCGGTGGCACGGCACATGGCGAAAGACCTTGCAGATGCAGGCTGGCAGGTGTCAACTCGGCACCGTGAATTGGAGCGCCGGGCCGCGTTGGCATCCGGATCGGCACCGGCATGACGCGCGGCATCTGGGAAACACGGACAGCGGTGCGTCAGGTTTGGGGTGACAGGACGTGATCGGCATCGTCATCGTGGCGCATGGGGGGCTGGCGGCCGAATTCAGGGCGGCCATCGAACATGTTGTGGGCCGCCAGACCGGCATCGCCGCCATTTCCATCGCTCCCGACGACGACCGTTTCGCCAAGCAGGCGGAAATCTGCGCCGCCGCCGATGACGTCGACGCGGGGAGCGGCGTGGTCGTCGTCACCGACATGTTCGGCGGATCGCCCAGCAACCTGTCGATGCGCGCCTGCCGGTCTGCGAACCGCCAGATCGTCTATGGCGCCAACCTGCCGATGCTGATCAAACTGGCCAAGTCCCGCCAGCAGCCGGTTCCGGACGCGGTGCGCATGGCGCTCGCTGCCGGACGCAAGTATATCGACGCGGTCGATGTCCCCGCAGAGGATCAGGCCCCATGAGCGCGACCGTCACCCGCAAGTTGCAGATCCTCAACGAAAAGGGCCTGCATGCCCGAGCTTCGGCGCGTCTGGTCGAGGTGGTCGAACAGCACGACGCGCGTGCCGCAGTGTCGCGCGACGGACTGAGTGCCGCAGGCGACAGCATCATGGGGCTTTTGATGTTGGCAGCCTCCCGGGGAACCTTTATTGAGGTACAGACCAGCGGCCCGGAGGCTGACAAGCTGGCAGAGGCGATAGAAACACTGGTGGCCGACCGGTTCGGGGAAGAGATGTAACGCCCGGCACGGCCAGGAAGGGCATATACCCGGTGGCGAACAGCTCCGCGGACACGGACCGTCTTGCCGGGGCGGACGACGGCACCGCGCAAAAGCCCGCCGATGACGATCCTGGCATCGTCGATCCCACACGCCCGCTGGCTGGTCAGCACGATGGCCGCGATCCCGCAGACCGGCCATATGACCGGCGTCGGTTGTCCTACGCGCGGACTTTCACCAACCCCTGGCAGGCCTTCGCCATCCGCGGCATGGAATTTCTGACCGGCAAGCTGCGCCTGTTGCGCCTGATCCGCCGTTTCGAGGCCATCGGCGTGCCCCACGGTCAGCGGTTCTGGGGACAGGCGCTGGGCGTGATGGGGATCGATATCACCACCGCGCCGGGCGACATCGCCCGCATCCCCGCCACCGGTCCGTTGATCATCACCGCCAACCATCCCCATGGTCTGGTCGACGGCATGGTGCTGGCCGAAATCGTCGGCCGGGTGCGCACCGACTACAAGATCCTGACGCGGTCCCTGCTAACCGGCGTGATCGAAGTGGAACATTTCATGATCCCGGTGCCCTTCGCCCATGAGGACGACGCGCTTCAGCAGAACCTGCAGATGCGCAAGCGGGCGATGGGACATCTGGCGCGTGGCGGGGTGATCATCCTGTTCCCGTCGGGCGGGGTCGCGTCGTCCGACACGCTGATGGGTCCGGCTGTCGAGGCAGAGTGGAGCCCGTTCACTGCAAAGATGATCACCCGGTCCGGGGCCACCGTGGTACCGGTCTATTTTCCGGGCCAGAACTCACGGCTGTACCAGATGGCGAACCGGATCTCGGCGACCTTGCGCCAGGGCCTGCTGCTGCACGAGGTGGTCTATGCCCTGAACAAGCCCCAGGCGCCCCGCGTCGGCCAACCCATCGCGCCCGATGTTCTGGCGCGCCATGCGAAAAATCCGCGACAGTTCATGGCGTGGCTGCGCGAACAGACGCTGTCGTTGCGGCAATAGCAGGCACCCGTGGGCTAGCGCCGCCGGTCACGGCGCGACGACATCGGCTGGAACGCAACCCCTACATGGGCCTCGCAATAGGGCTTGCCCGCCTGCGTCGCAAGTCCGCAGAACCAGAAATCGTCGGTTGCGGGGTCGCCCACCGGCCATTTGCAGGTGCGTTCGGTCAGTTCCATCAGACTGATCTTCTTGCTGGTCTTTTCGACCTCGCGCACGCTTGCCAGCGCCTCGGGCGAAATCTCGTTGGCCGACGGCTGCGGCGGCAGCGGCTGACCGGCCGGGATGATCGCCTTGCGGATCGGCGTCACCGTCGCCACCGC
>JBGTLJ010000267.1:0-4901 GCA_041744175.1 Oceaniglobus sp.
CGCGCGCGCGCTTCGGGATCGGCGATCAGCCGGGCGATGCACTGTGCGAAGGCCTCCGGATCGTTGGCCGGGGCGTAGAGCGCCGCGTCGCCCGCCGACACCCGCCCCTCGGTCAGATCGAACTGCACCAGGGGCTTTTCCAGGGTCATGTATTCCATCACCTTGTTCATCGTCGAGATGTCGTTCATCGGGTTCTTCGGGTCCGGCGACACGCCGATGTCGACGCTGTTGAGCGCGTTCAGAAGGTCGGGCCCGTAGAGCGCGCCGGTGAAGGTGAAATACGCCCCAAGCCCCTTTTCTGCGACATCGCGCTTCACCTCGTCCAGGTGCGGGCCGAACCCGACGATCAGGAAATGCACATCGGTATGGCCCAGATCGCGGATCAGGTGCCGCGCCGCCAGCACCAGAAGATCCATCCCCTCCTGCTGGCCGATCACGCCGACATAGCCCATCACGGTCGTGGCGCCGTGGCGCAGGGCCGGATCGGCGGGGCCGATCGTGAAATTCTCGATCTTCGGGGCCGAGCGGACGGTGAACACGTCGTCCGGATCCATCCTGCCACGGCGGATCGCGATCTGGCGAAAGCTTTCGTTGGTGGCGATGGAGACGTCGGCGACCGCAAAGGTCATCCGTTCCCAGAGCAGCATCACGCGGTAAAGCAGCCCGCGACGCGCAAATTTCGCCTCGAAGAGTTCCGGGCAGACATCGTGGTGGTCGAACAGATAGCGCACGCCGCGCAACCGGTACCAGAGCGCCAGAAGAAAGATCAGGTCGGGCGGGTTGCAGCCCTGGATCACGTCGAAACCGCGGTCGCGCCGCACCTTCCGGGCCAGCCGGAACCAGTGCCACATCGCCTGGCCGTATTCGCGCCCATAGGCCAGGGCGCCGGAATGCGCCTCCGGCGGTTCGGGATGGCGATAGATGTGCACGCCCTCGATCACCTCGAACGGCGCGCTCCAGCCGCGGCCCATGGGACAGATCACCGACACCTCGTAGCCCGCCGCCACCAGCGTCGTCGCCTCGAGCCAGACGCGCCGGTCCAGCGGCACGGGCAGGTTTTCGACCACGATCAGGATCCGCCCGGGTGTGTCTTGCATCGATGAACGTCCTGTCACAACAAACCTGCCCCGAACCTGCCCCGCAGGTCTGCGCCGTCCTTAAGGAACGATCCGCGCGCCGGAAAGAGGATTGCAGGATTTGGTTGTCGATGTGTTGCCCGGCCCGGCACGGCACGATCATGGAGGCCACGATCATGAAGGCCGGGCCGCTTTCGAAACGGCCAGTTTGACTCAAAGTCTATCCATGATTGGTTTGCAATGGCTTAAGGTTGGGTTTACTCCGGTAGAGACAGTCAAGACCTCGAAAGTCTGCCCCGCCGCTGGAAAAATCACCGGAAAAATCGGACCCGGCAGATTCTTTTGCGAGGCGCGCGTTCGGCGCGGGCGCGCGCATCCGGCCAGAAGGCCCCTGTATCGCCACACATGCGGAACGCGTGACCCCCTGACGGAACGGCACGAAAGAAACGCCACCGCCGAACCCCGCAGGAACGGGGCCCGACGATGGCGGCAACCGAAATGACGGGCAGGATCAGAAGATCAGGTCGCCCGGGGTGTGATCGACAAAATCGAACTGGTCGGTGACGGTGAAACCGCTGACATCGCCCTCGAAGAACCGGTTCCACGGGGTCGAGATCATCCAGCCGTTCTCGCGCCCTGCGGACATGTCGAAATCCGCGTCGTCGACGTCCAGCACGACCGCGTCGTTCAGCACGATCTGAAGCCGGTCGTTCGCGGTGTCGACCATGACGATGGCGCTGTGGCTTTCGCCCGCCGCCATGTCGAGATTGCCGGCGCGGAACGCTTCGAACCCGTTTGCGGTGGCGACCTGCACCAGAAGCGTGTTCTCGGCCACGGTCAGGCCCAGCTTCATGTGGTTCCAGACCAGCCGCGAGGCGTCTGCGGTCATGTCGTCATTGGTAAAGTCGATGGAGAACGCGATCCGCTCGGACCCCTCGAAGGCGGTCAGACGGCCGACGTTGACGTAATCCTTGTCGCCGTCCAGACGGATTGCGGGACCATTGGCCGTGTCGATGATCTGGGCGTCGCCGCACAGCTTGCCGGGGGTGTCCAGCAGGCCCTGGATGTCGAGGCTCATCCCCTCGAGCACCAGGGGCACCGGGCCGGGTTCGCCGGTGCCGTCGTTCCCGGGGACGGGATCGACGACAGGCGCGGGCGGATTCGCCGGTGCGGTGGACCCGAAAAAGGTCAGTTCTTCGGGCGCCGTGCTGGGTTCGGGCACCGCGGCATAGTCCTTGGCGCCGATGGACAGATCGAACGCCGTGATGTCGCCGACAAAGTTGGCCCGCCCCCAGGGATTGCCGAACATCAGGTTCGAGCTGTTGGACAGCGGCAGCGTGCCGTCGAAGGCTTTCTCGTCCATGATCTCGCCGTCGACCAGAACCTGCAGAATGCCGTCGCCCAGCCGGATCGACACATCGTGCAGCCCGCCGTCGTTCAGGCCCGCCCCGGTGGTGCGCAGCACGGTTTCGCCCCTGTCGGCGTTGTAGACCTGCACCATCAGGTCGCCGCCGGACGACACCGTCGCGGTGAACGAATTGTGCAGACGGAACAGCTCGCCCGCCCCGCCCGCCCCGTCGCCGCGAAGCGTCAGGTCGATCTGGAAATCCCGGCTGCCGCGCAGATCGCTGAGCGCGCTGCGCGATGCACTCACAGCGGTGCCGCTGGCGATCAGCTGGATCGCCGCCCCGTCGAGACTGCCGAGCGTGCCCATGTTTTTCTGTTCGCCGTAGCCGTGGTTGATGAAGGCGCCGGCCTCGCCGTCGAAGCTGAGCAGCCGCGCGCCGCGCTGCGCGATCTCGGCGGTGGTGTCGAGGATCGTGCCATCGGCCAGCTTGACGCTGAGGGTGGCGTCATAGAAGCCGCCCTTCCCGAAGCCGTGTTCCACGATCTTGCCCGCGACGCTTGATCCGTCGGAAAACGTCCAGAGGTATTTCGCGCCCGACGCCTGTCCGGGGGTCAGGGTGGAGTCGGTGACGCCGGCATCGAAGACGCGCATCGCCACGCTGTTGGCCGAATCGTTCACGGTGAACAGGGCGGTGGGGCTGTCGCCTGCATTGCGGGTCACGGACGACCCCACGGTGCCGGTGTCCAGAAGCCCGCCGGGCAGCGGCTGGAACGCGTGGCTGCCATCGGGGCGCGTGGCCATCGACGATGTCACCAGCACGTCGTTGTAATAGCCCGGCGCGAACTCGTTGGTGTTCTGGACCAGGGCATTGTTCGCCACGCTCCAGTCCGGCTGGCCGTCCTTGCCGATGATCTTGAGGGCGATGTTGCCGGTGATGGTGACATCCTCGGCGGTGCGCTTGACGTAGATCGCGGGCACCCAGACCTCGGCGCCCGTGTCGCTGGGGTTGTTCGCGTCATTGACGTGGAACAGCGAATTGTCGCGGATCACCAGCCCGTCGACCTCGCCGACGCTGATGCCGTTGGTGTGGGCGTTGTAGATCGTGTTGTTTTCGATCACCACGTTGCGATAGTACATGTCCTTCCCGCCGCCCTGGGAATCCACGACCTCGTTGCGCATGAAGATCGACTGGGTCCACGATCCCTCGCCGATGTCCAGAAGGTTGCCCCGGATCGTGATGTCGGTGCTGGGGGACGATGTCCCGTTGGTCCAGAACTGGATCATGTCGCGGTGATCCTGAGAGCCGTAGGCGGCGACGAAATCGTGGATGTGGTTGTTCTCGATCATCGCGCCCTGGACATTGGCGAAGTTCATCCCGTCGGAGCGCACGGAATGCACCTCGTTGCCGCGCACCGTGATGTCCTGCACCTGATAGACCATCAGCCCGCGGTGGAAATTCATGATCTCGTTGCCCTCGAGCACGATGTCGGACGTGCCGCGCACCGACAGGCCGATGGCATGGCCGTACCCGTCGGGATCGGCCATGCCGTCGGTGACGAGATCGCCCTCGAACAGCGAATTGGTGATCGCGATGTTGCTGGAATTGTTGACCTGGAAGGGGCGCTTGTAGATCGGATCGCCTTCGCTGAAGGTATAGTCGAAGTGGATGCCGTCCAGCGTCAGGTTTTCGACCCCGCTCAGCAGCATGGCGCGGAACGAGGCGGGATTGTCGGCATCGGCCGAGCGGATGGTGACGTTGGACGCAAAGGTCAGGTCGAAATAGGATTGCACGGTGAGGTTCAGTCCGCCGTATTCGCCCCCGGCCAGTTCGATGATCTCGCCGCCTTGGGCATTGCGCAGGACATCGTAGAGTTCGTCGATGGTCGAGACGGAAATCGTTTCAGACATTGTGAATCCTCGTTAAAATACTGTTGCGGCTTGAAAAAAACGCGCCGCCCGTGATGGACCCTGTCTGATGTTCCAGCTCGTCAATCCCGCGGCTGAACTTGGGCAAACCGATGTTTCATTGAAAAAACACACCTCGAATTTTAGCGGTTGGCTGTTGCTTGCCCCCGATATCATCCGAACTGGCGAATTGATGTTTATGATGTTGAATATGGGCGGTTTTCAGCCTGAAACCTGGCCCGGACCGGCAACAAGGTTGCAAGACTGACTCCCCGTTCACGCGAGGGTTGTGACGCCGGCTTTGACTTGGCCGGAGCGACCGGTTATGGCCCGGCGTTGCGGGACGGTCGCCGCGTCGGCCGTGAAAGAGCGTTCCTGGTCCCGCCCGCAGGATACTCTTGCCCGGACGTCGGATTGCTATCGGCGGTTTGCCGCCCTGCGGAGAATGCGCCTTGCCCCCCACCACCTACTGCGCCGTCGTCGTGACCCGGAACCGCCCCGAGGCACTGGCGCTGTCGCTGCCGCTGATGCTGGCCCAGTCGCGGCTGCCCGAACGCATCGTGGTGATCGAC
>JBGTLJ010000268.1:0-2821 GCA_041744175.1 Oceaniglobus sp.
TGCGCCGCCGCCGCCGTGCCAAATCCGAAGGCCAGCACGGCCGCCGCCCTGAAAACCGCCCGTTTCATCCCGATACTCCCAGTATCCCGGGCAGCCTGCGCCCCCGCGTGACGTTGACTTGGGCGCCCCCGCCCCTTACATCGCGCAAGTCGCGAGAGGCATGGTGCCGCCCGCACCTTTCCCGGCTTTCTAGGGAAGGCGGCACGGGCGGGCAAGCCTGCCTCTCACACGATGATGTCAGGGGTGCCTGGCGCGAAACGGGGCAAGCCCCGGGGAGAGAACATGCTGGGTTTCGGAACTGTCGCCAGAAAGGTTTTCGGCACCCCGAACGATCGCAGGATCAAGGCTGCACGCCCCATCGTCGAAAGGATCAATGCGCTCGAGAAGGATTATCGCGGCCTGTCGGACGACGACATCAAGACCCGCACCCTGTCGCTGTCGGAACGCGCCCGCGGCGGCGCAAGCCTGGACGACCTGCTGGCCGAGGCGTTCGCCAATTGCCGCGAGGCGGCGCATCGCGCCCTTGGGTTGCGCGCCTTCGACGTTCAGCTGATCGGCGGCATCTTCCTGCATCAGGGCAACATCGCCGAGATGAAGACCGGCGAGGGCAAGACGCTGGTGGCGACCTTTCCGGCCTACCTGAACGCGCTGACCGGCCGCGGCGTGCATATCGTCACCGTGAACGACTATCTGGCGCGCCGCGACGCCGACTGGATGTCGAAGGTCTATTCCGCACTGGGCATGACCACCGGCGTCGTCGTCCCGCAACAGCCCGACGGCGAGAAGCGCGCGGCCTATGCCGCCGACATCACCTATGCCACCAACAACGAACTGGGGTTCGACTACCTGCGCGACAACATGAAGTCGGACCTGAGAGAGATGTACCAGCGCGGCCACAATTACGCGATCGTCGACGAGGTGGACTCGATCCTCATCGACGAGGCGCGCACGCCGCTCATCATCTCGGGCCCGGCGCAGGATCGCAGCGAGCTTTACCGCACCATAGATGCGGTTATTCCGTTGCTGACGCCGGCGCATTTCACTCTGGATGAAAAGACCCGCAACGTCACCTTCACCGACGACGGCAACGAGTTCCTGGAAAATCACCTGACCGGTGCCGGGATCCTGCCCGAGGGCCAGAGCCTCTACGACCCCGAATCCACCACCATCGTGCACCACGTCAACCAGGGCCTGCGGGCGCACAAGCTGTACCAGCGCGACAAGGATTACATGGTCCGCAACGGCGAAGTGGTGCTGATCGACGAATTCACCGGACGGATGATGACCGGCCGGCGGCTGTCGGACGGTCTGCACCAGGCCATCGAGGCCAAGGAAGAAGCGTCGATCCAGCCTGAAAACGTCACCCTCGCCTCGGTGACGTTCCAGAACTACTTCCGCCTCTACGACAAGCTGTCCGGGATGACCGGCACCGCCGTCACCGAGGCGGACGAATTTTCCGAGATCTACCGGCTGGGCGTGCTGGAGGTTCCGACGAACCGCCCGATCGCGCGCGCCGACGAGCATGACGCCGTCTACCGCACCGCCCGCGAGACATACGCCGCCATCGTCGAAGAGATTAAGGCGGCAGCGACGCGCGGACAGCCGGTGCTGGTTGGCACAACCTCGATCGAAAAGTCGGAATCGCTTTCCAGGATGCTCGCCGACGACGAGATAACCCACAACGTCCTGAACGCGCGCCAGCATGAACAGGAGGCGCAGATCGTCGCCGACGCGGGCAAGTTCGGCGCCGTCACCATCGCCACCAACATGGCCGGGCGCGGGACCGACATCCAGTTGGGCGGCAATGTCGAGATGAAGGTGCTGGAGGCGCTGGCAGTCGATCCGGACGCCGACCCCGAGGCGGTGCGGGCCGGCATCGAGGCACAGCACGCCGACGAGAAGCGCCGCGTCATCGACGCCGGCGGGCTTTACGTGCTGGCGACCGAACGGCACGAATCCCGGCGCATCGACAACCAGTTGCGCGGCCGTTCGGGCCGGCAGGGCGACCCCGGCCGGTCGGCGTTCTATCTTTCGCTCGAGGACGACCTGATGCGGATCTTCGGGTCCGAACGTCTGGACAAGGTTCTCTCCACGCTCGGCATGAAGGAGGGCGAGGCGATCATCCACCCCTGGGTGAACAAGTCGCTGGAAAAGGCCCAGGCCAAGGTCGAGGGGCGCAATTTCGACATCCGCAAGCAGTTGCTGAAGTTCGACGACGTGATGAACGACCAGCGCCGGGTGGTGTTCGGCCAGCGTCGCGAGATCATGGAGGCGAAGGATCTGTCGGAGATCACCGAGGATATGCGCCACCAGGTGATCGACGATCTGGTCGACCGATATATTCCGGCGCGCAGCTATGCCGACCAGTGGGATGGCGAGGGACTGTATGTCGCGGCGCTGGAAAAGCTGGGCGTGGATCTGCCGATCATCGGCTGGGTTGACGAGGACGGCGTCGACGATCCGGTCGTGCGCGAACGCATGCGCAAGGCGGCCGACGAATTCATGGCAGCCAAGGCCGCGCAGTTCGGCCCGGCGACGATGCGCATGATCGAGAAACAGATCCTGTTGCAGACCATCGACGGCAAGTGGCGCGAGCATCTGCTGACGCTGGAACATCTGCGGTCGGTCGTCGGGTTCCGCGGCTACGCCCAGCGCGACCCGCTGAACGAATACAAGAACGAGGCATTCCAGCTGTTCGAAACGATGCTGGATTCGCTGCGCGAAGAAGTGACGCAGAAACTGTCGCAGATAAGGCCGCTGAACGAGGACGAACAGCAGCGCATGCTGGGCCGGATGGAGGCGCAGCGCACCGCGTTGCAGG
>JBGTLJ010000269.1:0-2131 GCA_041744175.1 Oceaniglobus sp.
GGTGGAAATGACGACGCTGGCAAAGACCAGACCCCATTCGGTCGAGTAAACGCCGACGAAGGAGACGATGCCGACAGGGAGCGTCTGCGCCTCCGGCTTGAAGGCGACGATGAGCGGGATGAAGAACTCGTTCCACATCCATACACCGTTCAGGATGGACACGGAAATGAGCCCCGGCTTCATGAGCGGCATCACCACGCGCCGGAAGATCTGCGCTTCGCTCGCCCCGTCCATCCGGGCGGCGTGGATCAGATCCTGCGGCAGGGCCGCGGCGATCGGCGTCAGGACCAGAACACCCAGAGGCAGACCGAGCGCGATGTATGGAACGATCAGCGCGAACAGCGTGCCGAAGAGCCCGAGCGCCTTCAGAAGGATGAAAAGCGGCAGAATGATGGCGTGCACGGGGATCAGCAGACCGGCCACGAACATCGTGTATAGACCCATGGCGAAGCGTTTTTCCTTGCGGCTGAGACCATAGGCAATCATCGCCGAAAGCAGCGTGCTGACGACCACCGACGCCACTGTGACGATGATGGTATTTGGCAGTGTTATGGAAATGTGCGCATCGTCCCATGCTCTGGTGTAGTTGGTCCACGCCCAGCTCTCAGGCAGGCCGTATGGATTGCCGAAAAACTCAGGTACCGTCTTGAAGGAGGCGATCACCATGAACAGGATCGGCAACAGAACTATCAGCGACGACACGACAAGAAACGCCGTGCGCCAACCGAGCGCGAAACGGCGAGACGCGACCGACTGTCGGCTGCGCGGTCCCGCGGATGAGATCAGGGTGTTCACGTCTCGATCTCCCGTCTGCGCAACAAACGGATCAGGACCCAGCAGATCGCGGCCATGATCACCAGAACCAGAATCGACATCGCGACCCCGAAGGCGAAGCGGATCTCGGAAGACGAGTAGCTCGAACCGCCGAACGCCGTGCGATAGATCAGCGTGCCGAGCACGTCGGTGCGGAAATTCGGCGCTCCAAGCGGTCCTGCAAGCACATACACGAGGTCGAACGTGCGGAAGGTGCCGATGAAGGTCAGCACTGTCAGCGCGGTGAACGCCGGAGACAATTGCGGAAACACCACGCGCCAGAACACCTGACGCGAAGTCGCGCCGTCGATTTCGGCCGCCTGCTTGAGTTCGAGCGGCACGTTCTGCAGGCTGGAGAGGTAGATGATGATGGCCCAGCCCAAGCTGTTCCAGGCCGTCACCGCGATGATCGTGGGCAGCGCGGTGGCAGGGTCGCTCAGCCATTGCTGCGCCAGGAATCCGAGACCGATGCTCTTCAGCACCGGGTTGATCAGACCGATGTTCGCCGAAAGCATCAGCGTCCAGATGAAGCCGGTCGAAACCAGAGACATGATCACTGGCAGGAACAGGATGGTCCGGTAGACCTCCATGAAGCGCGGTCTTTCGTTGAGCTGAACGGCGGTGAACAGCCCTATCGTATGCTGGAACAGGAGGATCGCGAGGAATATCACACCGTTGTGCATCGCCGCGCGATAGAAGGGCCAATAGGTCAGTGCTTCTGCATAGTTGCCCAGTCCGATGAACTGGTAGGCGGATCCATAGCCCCGCCAGTCCGTCAGGGATATGACGACGGCAAAACCCAGCGGCAACGCCATTACCGCCATGAAAAACGCGAAGCCGGGCAGCACGAACCATAGATGACCATAGGTGCGCGACGCTCGTGATGGCGGTCGTGCACTCCGCTTTTCACGTTGGGGCATGCCTGTGGTTTTTCCCTGCTGGCGCGAGCGGTCCGGCGCTGGCCGGGTCAGTTCGTGCCCCGGCCAGCGAAGTGTCGGTCAGCCGCCTGACGGCTCCACGGCCGCTTGTATCAGGGCTGAGAATTCCTCCGGCGTGATCTCCTGCAGAAACAGCGCCGCGGCGTTCTGTTGAATCGCGCCCATCACCTTGCCCGTCTCGGGCAATTCGTAGAACACGCGCACGTCGTTGGAACGTGACGCCTCGATCATCTCTTTCATGACCCGGTTGTCAGACGGCGTCACACCATCTGTGGTGGACAGAGTGATTGTGTCGACCACCATCTGAGCCGCCTCCTTGCCCATCATCCATTGCAGGAAGATCGCCGCCTCTTCCGGATGTTCTGACTTCGAATTGATGT
>JBGTLJ010000270.1:0-7497 GCA_041744175.1 Oceaniglobus sp.
TGACCGGGGCGCCGAACGCCTCGGCCCGTTCCAGCGTCGCCTCGTTGCTGGCCGACACCCGAATCTGCGGCATGTTGGTGCGGTGGATCGCGGCGGAGTGAAGATCGATGCCGAAATCCGCGCGAGCGACGATTTCGGTCATGAACAGATGTGCCAGACGTCCGGCCAGCGAGCCGGTGGGCGAGCCGGGAAATACCCGGTTCAGATCGCGCCGGTCGGGCATGTAGCGGGAATTGTTGAGGAACCCGAAGGTGTTCACGATCGGGATCACCATCAGCGTTCCGGCCACGCCGCGCAGTTGCGGGGCGCGCAGCAGACGGCGGGCGATTTCCACCCCGATCACCTCGTCGCCGTGGACAGCGGCGGACACGAACAGCACCGGGCCGGGCCGCTTGCCGTGAATCACCTACACCGACATGGTGACGGGGGTGTGATCCGACAGCACTGACACCGGCAATTCCACGGTGCGCCGTTCGCCGGGGGCCAGGGTGGTGCCGCCGATCTTGAAACCCGGGCGCGGCATCACGGTATCATCCTTGCCGACGACCGGACGGCGGTGCCGTCCGGTGTTGCGCGAATGCACCCGGCAAAATGACCGCCCGCCGGCGGCATGCGCCCGGCGCGGGGGAACTGTCTTGCGATGCATTCGACATCGTTCCGGTCGGTCCGCAACTGTGCCGGGGGCGGAACAGCAGTTGCGTCGGACCGTGGGTCCGCGGTGGGGTCGCCGACGTCTGCGTCGGATCGCAGATGAACCTGCGGTGGGGCGGCGAGCGTCGGGAAATGTGGGCGGCCCCGGTCGGTGGCATCCGGCGGTGCAGGAAGCGGGGAGCGGGTCAGAGCCGGGCTCACCCGCGCCCGACCGTCCGGGTCTTGCCCTCTTTGGCGTTCTTTTCGATGAAGTCGATGATCTTGCCCGCGATGTCGATCCCGGTGGCCTTTTCCACGCCCTCGAGCCCCGGCGAGGAGTTCACCTCCATCACCACCGGCCCGTGGTTGGCGCGCAGCATGTCGACGCCGCAGACGTTCAGCCCCATGGATTTGGCGGCGCGGATCGCCGTTGCGCGTTCCTCGGTGCTGATCTTGATGGTCTGGGCGGATCCGCCGCGGTGCAGGTTGGAGCGGAATTCGCCCTCCGCGCCGGTGCGCTTCATCGCGGCGATCACCTTGCCACCGATCACCAGGGCGCGGATGTCGGTGCCGCCCGCCTCCTTGATGAATTCCTGAACCATGATGTTGACGTTGGCGCCGCGAAACGCCTCGATCACCGATTTCGCGCTGCGGTCGGTGTCGGCGAGGACCACGCCGATGCCCTGGGTTCCTTCCAGCAGCTTGATCACCGTGGGCGCGCCGCCCGCCAGCTTCAACACCTCTTCGGTCTGCTTCGGATCGTGGGCGAATGTCGTCACCGGCAGCCCGATGCCGTCGCGCGCCATCAGCTGCATCGAGCGCAGCTTGTCGCGCGACCGACCGATGGCGACGGATTCGTTCAAAGGGAACACGCCCTGCATCTCGAACTGGCGCAGCACGGCCAGGCCATAGAACGTGACCGAGGCGCCGATGCGCGGGATCACCGCATCGTATTTCGGCAGCTTGGCGCCGTTGTAATAGATTTCCGGGCGGCGGGACGCGATGTTCATGTAGCAACCCAGCGTCTTGATGATGTCAAAGGTGTGCCCGCGCTGTTCGGCCACGTCCTTCATCCGCTGGTGGGAATAGAGGTTCGCGTTCTGCGCCATCATAGCGATTTTCATGTGCTGTTCCTGCGAGGAGATCGGACATCACCCTAGAAGCTGCCACGCGGAGCGGCAAGACCGGCACAAAGCATTAAAAAATGTTCGGGCGGGTATCACAAAAGTGTAATGTTCCTTAACGTCGCCGTTACCCAATCAAGAGGAGCGGCAGAATGGCCGGAACGAAAATCGTTGTGGGACTGGACGGATCGGAGGCCTCTTCGAGGGTTCTGGACGTCGTAAGGGCGCAGGCGGCCGCGATGGACGCCTGCGATATCATCGTCTGCTATGTCATAGAATGGTCGCCGTTCAGCTTTCAGACGGCGGAAGAGAACGAGGTGCGCCACAAGCGGCGCGAGGAGGACATCGCGCTGGCCCGGGAACGGGTGGTCGATCCGGCGGTGGCCAGGCTGAAGGCCGACGGGCTGACGGTGACCGGCAAGGTCGCCCATGGAGACGTCGCCGATATTCTGGACCGGATCGCGGTCGAGGAAGGCGCGGCGCAGATCATCATCGGCCGTCTTGGCGGCAACGGGCTTAAAGAGCGGATCTTCGGCGGCGTGTCCGGCCGTCTTGTCGCGCAGTCCTCCGTCCCCGTCACAATCGTTCCCTGAGGAGCTTCACATGAGATTTCTTCCGCTGGCATTTATTGCCACCGTCCTGGCGAGCGCCGCGCGTGCCCAGGACGCCGTTGCCCTGAGCTTTGACGACCGGGTCAACCAGATATTCTCCGACTATACCGGCTGGTATGTCGGGTTCATCTTCGCGCCGATCCCCGGCACCAGCTTTTCGTGGATCGCCATGTGGCTGGTCGTCGGCGCGCTGGTGTTCACGTTCTATTTCGGATTCATCCAGTTCCGCGGGTTCATGCATTCGATCTCCCTCGTCAAGGGAGACTATTCCGATCCGGAGGACGCGGGCGAGGTCAGCCATTTTCAGGCGCTGACCACCGCGCTGTCGGGCACCGTTGGCCTTGGCAACATCGCGGGCGTCGCGGTGGCCGTGAGCATCGGCGGGCCGGGGGCCACGTTCTGGATGGTGGTCGCGGGCCTGTTCGGCATGGCAACCAAGTTCACCGAATGCACGCTGGGCGTGAAGTACCGCAACGAATATCCCGACGGCACGGTGTCGGGCGGTCCGATGTACTATATCACCAAGGGGTTCGAAGAGCGCGGTTTGCCCATGGGCAAGTTCATGGCGATCCTGTTCTGCATCTTTACGATCCTCGGCGCGCTGGGCGGCGGCAACATGTTCCAGGCCAACCAGGCCCATGCGCAGATTGCCAGCGTGGTGGGAGATTTTCCGGGCTGGATCACCGGCGGCATTCTGGCGATCATTACCTTCCTCGTCATCGCGGGCGGTCTGAAATCCATCGCGCGGGTGACCGAAAAGGTGGTTCCGTTCATGGGAATCTTCTACGTCGGCGTCTCGATCATCATCCTGCTACTGAACTTCGACCAGATCGGCATGGCGTTCAGCCACATCTTTCAGGGTGCCTTTACCGGAATGGGTGTCCTCGGCGGGTTCACCGGCGCGCTGATCCAAGGGTTCCGGCGCGCGGCGTTCTCCAACGAGGCGGGGATCGGGTCGGCGGCCATCGCCCACTCGGCCGTCCGGACCAAGGAGCCGGTGACGGAGGGCTATGTCGCCCTGCTCGAGCCGTTCATCGACACCGTGGTGATCTGCACCATGACCGCGCTGGTCATCGTCATCACCGGGGTGCTGAACTTCGATCCCGATACCCAGCTCTACATCTGGAACGAGGAAGCGGGCCGGATCATGACCGACGGCGGCGTCACCGGCGTGGCGCTGACATCCGCGGCCTATGCCAAGGAGTTCGCGTGGTTCCCGGTGCTGCTGATGATCGCGGTGGTGCTGTTCGCGTTTTCGACGATGATCTCGTGGAGCTATTACGGGCTCAAGGCCTGGACCTATCTCTTTGGCGAGGGAAAGGTGACGGAACTGGTGTTCAAGGTGATCTTCTGCCTGTTCATCGTGATCGGCGCGGCGGCGTCGCTTGGGCCGGTGATCGACTTTTCGGATGCGATGCTGTTCTCGATGGCGATCGTCAACATTATCGCGCTGTATCTGCTGATGCCGATCGTCAAGGCCGAGCTGACGTCCTATATCGCGCGGCTTCACTCTGGCGAGATCAAGAAGTTCAAGCACTGATCCTGCCGTCATGGTGACGTTGCGCCCGTCCCCTTGCGGGGGCGGGCGCATTTATTCGGTCAGCTTGAAACAGGGTGTCGCAAAGCGCATGCGGGAGTTCGCGGGCAAACGTCACGGCGGCGTTGCGAGCGATGAGGCTTTCCATCGGCGGGCCGGTTGCACGGAGCACCCCTCAGACCATGAAAACGGCCGGACGTTGCCGTCCGGCCGTTTCGCAATCGCCGGCGCGCGGGGCTTCTATTGCCCCAGCGCGATCCCCTCGCGGCGGGGATCGGCGCCGCCCAACAGCCCGTCTTCGGTGATCTCTATGACATGCAGGCCCGATGTGAGGTCGCGCGCTTCAACCTCGAACCCGAGGTCGGTGAGGGGCTGAATCATGTCGGTGGCCGTGGTGCTTTCCTCCACGTCATAGGCGCCGAACCGGTTCACCAGATGCGGCAGCGCGACGGCCTGCTGCACGTCCATCCCCCAGTCCAGGTGGGCGACGATGGTCTTGGCGACATACCCGATGATCCGCGATCCCCCGGGGCTGCCCACCACCAGAACCGGCTTGCCGCCTTCGGTGACGATGGTCGGTGCCATGGACGAGCGGGGGCGTTTGCCAGGCGCCACGGCGTTGGCGATGGGCACCCCGTCCTCGTGGGTGGCGAAGGAAAAATCCGTCAGCTCGTTGTTCAGAAGGAACCCGCCCGACATCAGCCGCGATCCGAAGCCGCCTTCGATGGTGGTCGTCATGGACAGGGCGTTGCCCGCCGCATCGACGATGGAGATGTGCGAGGTGGAGGGGAATTCGATGCTGGCATCGTCGGCCCAGTTCAGCGCGTGATCGAAGGCCGGGTTGCCCGGCGCGACATCCGTCAGCGCCGCGTCGGTCTCCAGCAGCTTCGCACGCTCGGCAAGGTAAGCCGGATCGACCAGCCCCGCCACCGGCACCGGCACATAGTCGCTGTCGGCCATGTAGCGGCCCCGGTCCGCAAAGGCGAGGCGCGAGGCATCGCCGATCAGCCGCCACGCCTCTGGGCTGTCGGCCCCCATGGACGCAATGTCGTAGGGTTCCAGCAGCCCGAGGATCTGGCCCACGGTCAGCGCGCCTGAACTGGGCGGGCCCATGCCGCAGACCTCGTGGGCGCGGTAGGTGGCACAGACGGCAGGCCGTTCCACCACGTCGTAGAGCGCAAGATCCATCTCGCTCAGCACACCGGGGTTGTCCGCCGCGCCATGCACGGTGGCGACGATGTTGCGTGCGATGGGGCCGGTGTAGAACGCATCGGCGCCGCCCTGGGCGATGGCGGTGAGGGTGGCGGCATAGGCCGGATTCTTCAGCAGGGTGCCTGCCGCGACGGGGGTGCCGCCGGGCAGGAAGTAATCGGCGGTGGCGGCATATCCCGACAACCCCTCCGGGTCCTCGGCGACGAGGCCCGCAAGGCGCGGCGACACCTCGAAGCCATCTTCTGCCAGGGCGATGGCGTCGTCGAACAGCGACGACCAGTTCGCCCGGCCCCAGCGGCGGTGCGCCTCTTCCAGCAGCATCGGGGTGCCCGGCGTGCCGACCGACAGCCCGCCGATCACCGCGTCGAAGAATTCCAACGGTGCGCCGGTGTCGTCGAGGAACAATTCGGGCGTGGCGGCCAGCGGCGCGGTTTCGCGTGCGTCCAGCGTCGTCATCTCGCCGGTCCCGGCGTCGTACCAGACGAGGAACGCGCCCCCCCCGAGCCCCGAGGATTGCGGTTCCACAAGCCCGAGCACCACCTGCACGGCGATCATCGCATCGGCGGCACTGCCGCCCTCTGCCAGCACCTTTGCCCCCGCCTCGACCGCCAGCGGATTGGCGGCCGCCACCATCCACTCGCCGGCTTCCACCGGGGTTCCGGCGGCCTTGGCGTCCATCGCCGCCTGAATTTCCGGCGTCGTGGCGGCCGTTTCGCCTGCCTGCACAGCGGCTTCGGGGGCGATGGCGTCGGTCGTCTGCTGGGCGGTCAGGGGGGCGGCGGCGACGGTGGCCAGCAGGACAAGAGACAGGGTGCGCGAAAACATCGGTGGCTCCTTTCTGGAACGGTGTGTGCGCCCGAGTATGGCCGAGGGGATTTGACACGCAACACCCTTGGGCCGAAAAGGGGCGAAACTCTGCAAAGGATGCTCTATGGCCTATCGCCCCGATCCCGACCGATACGACCGCATGACCTATCGCCGCTGTGGCGCGTCGGGGCTGCTCCTGCCTGCCGTTTCGCTGGGGCTTTGGCACAATTTCGGCGCCGACACCGCGCACGAGACCAAGCGCGCGATCTGCCAAGCCGCGTTCGACCACGGGATCACCCATTTCGACCTGGCCAACAACTATGGCCCGCCCGCCGGTTCCGCGGAACAGGCTTTCGGAGAGATCCTGCGCACCGATTTTGCCGGATACCGGGACGAACTGGTGATCTCGTCCAAGGCCGGATATCGCATGTGGCCCGGTCCGTACGGCGAATTCGGGTCGCGCAAGTATCTGATCCAATCCTGCGATGCCTCGCTGAAACGGCTGGGAATCGATCACGTCGACATTTTCTATTCGCACCGCTTCGACCCCGACACGCCGCTGGCCGAAACCATGGGCGCGCTGGATCATATCGTGCGTTCGGGGCGCGCGCTCTATGCCGGGATCTCGTCCTACAACACCCGGCGCACCCGCGAGGCGGCGGCGATCCTGAAGGACCTCGGCACGCCCTGCGTGATTCACCAGCCGAGCTACAACATCCTCAACCGCTGGGTCGAACGCGACGGGCTGAAGGACACGCTGGGCGATCTCGGGATCGGGTCCATCGCCTTCACGCCGCTGGCCCAGGGGATGCTGACGAAAAAGTACCTCGGCGGCATTCCCGAAGGCAGCCGTGCCTCCCAGGGGAAATCCCTGGGCGAGGAGATGATCACCGAAAGTGCCGTCGCCAGCATTCGCAAGCTCGACGACATCGCCCAAGCGCGCGGCCAGACCCTGGCCCAGATGGCCATCGCCTGGGTGCTGCGCGGCGGCGGCATCACGACGGCGCTGATCGGGGCCAGCAGACCGGAACAGGTGGTGGATTGCGCCGGGGCGATCGGCAACCTCGACTTTTCCGACGACGAACTGTCGCGGATCGACGCGGTGGCGCAGGAGGAGGACATCAACCTCTGGGCCCGCTCCAGCGAAGAGGTCTAGGGTCAAGCCGCGCCAATGTTTCTGTTTCGCCCAAAAACTCCCGCCGGAGGCCCGCCAGCGTCGCGCGGCCGGGTCACAGGGGCGTGATCCGCGCTTCGGGCTTTCCCGTGGCCCGCCCGGGGCAGGTGATCGGCCTTCTTGGCGGGTCGTTCGATCCGCCCCATGCGGGCCATGCCCACATCACCCGCGAGGCGCTGAAACGTTTCGGGCTGGACCGGGTGTGGTGGCTGGTCAGCCCGGGCAATCCGCTGAAACCGAAGGGGCCGGCCGCGATGGAGCGGCGGTTGGCGGCGGCGCGCCGGGTCATGTCGCACCCCCGCGTTTCGGTGACGGACATCGAGGCGCGGGTCGGCACACGGTACACGGCGCAGACCCTCGAACGTCTGTTCGGTCTCTATCCCGGGGTCCGGTTCGTCTGGT
>JBGTLJ010000271.1:0-3603 GCA_041744175.1 Oceaniglobus sp.
GCGATGTTGCGCGCGCTTGGACGGACGCGGGAAGCCACAACCCTCGGGCCAAAGACCGCACTGGGTCTGCCGCGCAAGCTGCACGCCGCGCATCTGAAGCTGGCCAAGGCCGAGGGCGACCCCATGGCGCGCATCGCCTGGCAATACAACATGGTCCCGCCCGAGGATATCCTTGCCCCCTTCGCAGCCCTGTCGCCGCTTGCAAAGACGCGGGCCATCGCGCTGTCACGGGCCCCGGTGCCTCATGTGTTGCACCAGATTTGGATCGGCACCGCACCCGTACCGGAATCGACCGCAGCGTGGGCGCGGCTTTCCCTGCGGAAAGGGTTTCGCTATCGACTGTGGCGCGAGGCTGATCTGGCGCGCCTCGGGATCGACCGCGCGACCGCATTCCGCACGATGCTGGATCGTGGCAATTATCCCGGTGCAGTCGATGTCGCGCGATATCTGATTCTGGCGCGGGAAGGCGGCGTTTACCTCGATTGCGACTGGTATCCGGCACGCGATGACCTTGCGCTGGCCGATGCGCTGCCCATGGTGGGTCTCTGCGCCCTGGCTGAAAGCACGCCGCGCGCGGTGGCGACCGGATCGCCGTTCCTGACGAATTCGCTGATCGCCGCGCCGCCGGATCATCCGGTGATGCACCATCTGACTGCGGTGCTGCCCGGCGTGATCGCCGCGCTGCCTTCAGCGCCTGCGTGGTGGGTCACGGGGCCGGTGATCTTTACCCTCGTCGCGCGCTCCGCCCCGCTTTGCGTCGCGCCCCATGGCATCGTCGCCGCGGAGTTGCCGCATGGCGCGCCGCCCGAAGACATGGTGGCCCTGCGCGTCGGGGCTGCCGCCCGCGCCGACGGGTTCATCATCGGCTGGAAAACCTGGTGACGTGTCAGGCAGGGCAAGCGATGCGCTCGATTCCTCCGCCCATGGTCAGCGCGAACAACGCCTCTTGCGGAATTTCCAGCCGGAGAGCCGCCATTGGATCGATCCCGGCATGGAGCCCGCGCAGAACACGGCCCGACACTGCGTGGCTGACGACGATCTTCACCCGTCCGGGGCGGGCGTAAATCGTATCTAGCGCGCGCGACAGTCGTGCGGACACCTGAGCGTGCGTCTCGCCGCCCGGGGCATGGAACGACCATTCGTTGCGGGCAAAGCTCTTTCGCACACCGGGGTTCTGGGCGTCGATCTCGTCTGCCGTCATCCCCTCCCACTCTCCCATCGACACCTCGATCAGTCCCGGCATCGGTTCGGGGTCGCCAAGCCCCAGATGCGCCGCAACGATGTCCGCCGTCCGGCGTGCCCGAATCAGCGGAGAGGTCAAGACAACCGCGCCTTCGGCCCGGCCCGCAAGCGCGCGCGCCATCGCCAGTGCCTGGGCGCGTCCGCGTTCCGTAAGCGGCGATTCGATCCGCCCCTGATACCGGCCCCGGGCGTTCATCTCGGTCTGACCGTGGCGCAACAGGTATATCACGCCTTGACGATATGCGCGCCCGCGAGGCCACGCCGCGCCATGGCGTTGCGGGTGTCGACGATCAGCGGTGCGGCATCGGCCAGCGCGGCGTAATCCACATCGTCATGGTCGGTCACGATCAGCACGGCGTCGTAATCGCTGACCTTGGACAGCGACACTGACTTGCGTCCCTTGAATGCCCCGTACTCACGGGTCTGCGGGATCTCGGGAACATGAAGATCGTGGTAATCCGCGCGTCCGCCACGATCCTCGATCAGTTCGATCAGCTTCAACGCGGGGCTTTCGCGAATGTCGGGGACGTTCTTTTTGTAGGCCAACCCGATCAGCAGCACGCGGCACCGGCTGAGCGCCTTGCCTGCGTGGCGGTCCAGCGCCTCGGCCAGCCGGTTGGTGATGTGGCGGGGCATGGCGGCGTTGACCTCGCCTGCCAGTTCGATGAACCGGGTCGGTTCACCGAACTCGCGCGATTTCCATGTCAGGTAGAACGGATCGATCGGGATGCAGTGACCACCAAGGCCAGGACCGGGATAGAACGGCATGAAACCGAACGGTTTGGTCTTGGCGGCATCCACCACTTCCCAGATGTCCACGCCCATCGCCTCGTAAACCACTTTCAGTTCGTTCACGAGGGCGATGTTGACGGCGCGAAAGATGTTCTCGGTCAGCTTCACCGCCTCGGCCGTCGCGGCGGACGACACCTGAACAACACTCCGCACGACCGCGCCGTAGAACGTGGCGATCAGCGTGCGCGAGGCGTCATCGTCTGCGCCCACGACCTTGGGAATGTCGGCGGTGGCAAAGTCGCGGTTGCCGGGGTCTTCGCGTTCGGGCGAGAAGCCCAGGAAAAAGTCGGACCCCGCGACCAGCCCGCCCGCCGACAGGATCGGTCTGAGAATTTCCGCGGTGGTGCCGGGCCAAGTCGTGGATTCTAGCACGATCAGCTGGCCGGGACGCAAGGTCATTGCGATGTCATGTGCAGTGCGGGTGACAAAGGACAGGTCCGGATCGCGTGTCCGGCTCAGGGGGGTCGGCACGCAGATCACCACCACGTCGCACGCGCCGAGCCGATCGAAATCGCAGGTCGCGGTAAACGTTCCGGCGTCGCGGTGATCGGCCAATTCTTGGTTGCTGACGGCCTCGATATAGCTGCGGCGGGCGTCGATTGCGGTGATCTTGGTCGGGTCTATGTCGAACCCCGTCACCGCGAACCCGCCCCGTGCCACGGCCATGGCCAGCGGCAGACCGACATATCCCAACCCGATGATGCCGACGCAGGCGGTTCGCTGCTGCAGCGCGGCGTTCAGGGTGTCGAAGGGTGTCGTCACGGGGGGATCCCTGTCGGCAGTCATTCTGGGCGTGTTCAACGATCCGCCCTGCCTGTCAAGGCCGAGCTCATCACGCTGTGCCACATTGGAATGGCGCGTCGCGCCCTTCCGAGTGCCATTGCGATGGCGGCGGACAGGTTCGCGTTGTATCACGTCCCCATGCCCGGCATCGCCTTCTTTGCCCCGATGAAACCGCCCGACAGCCCGGTGCCATCGGGGGATCGGCTGATGGCGCGGCAGCTTTTAGGCTGTCTGGGGCAGGTCGCCCCCGACGTCCATTTGGTATCGACCCTGATCACCCGCCTGCGCGATTCCGACGATCACGCGGGACATGCGACGATCCTTGCCGCCGCCGGGGCCGAGCACGCCCGCCTGACCCGCGATTGGGGCCGCAACGGCCCGCCCGGTCTTTGGGTCTGCTATCACCCGTACTACAAGTCACCCGACCTCATCGGTCCAAAGCTTTGCGCGGATTTCGGCGTTCCCTACGTGACCGTAGAGGCATCGTATTCCGCGCGCCGCGATGTCGGGCTTTGGAAGGAGTGGCAGGCGCGGGCGGTCGACGGGGCCCGGCAGGCTGCGCTGAACATCTGCCTGACACGACGCGACCGGGCCGGGTTGGCGCCGCTGGTGGCGCAGAATCGACTGGCGCGCCTTGCCCCGTTCATCGACGCGACTCCGTGGATGGTGCGCGATCCGGCTGCGGAACCCGGCCACCTGGGTGTGGTGGCGATGATGCGGGCGGGCGACAAGACCGACAGTTATGGGCATCTGGCCGCTGCGTTGGCGCACCTCGGCGATCTGGAC
>JBGTLJ010000272.1:0-10840 GCA_041744175.1 Oceaniglobus sp.
CGGGGTCCAGCCCCGTCGGCATCCGGCAGAACCGCAGACCCTTGCCCGCCTCAAGCAGCGGCAGCGCCACGTCGATGACCCGCATCGCGGCCCGCAGACCGGCAGCATCGCCATCGAGCGCGATCACCGGTTCGTCGGCGATCCGCCACATCAGCCGCAACTGATCCTCGGTGATTGCGGTGCCCAGAGGCGCAACCGTTGCTCTGAACCCGGCCTCGGACAGCGCGATCACATCCATGTAGCCCTCTGCCACGATCAGCGGCGCGCCCTTGCCCGCAGCCTCACGCGCGGCGGCAAAGTTGAACAGGCTGCGGCCCTTGTCGAACAGCGCAGTCTCGGGAGAATTGAGGTATTTCGCGTTGTCGTCCGGGTCCATGGCGCGGCCGCCAAACGCAATGGCGCGGCCCTGGGCATCACGGATCGGAAACATGATGCGGTGGCGAAAGATGTCGTAGGGCTTCTTGCCCAGCTGCGACGGTCTGGCCAGCCCGCAGTCGGCGATCAGATCCTCGGCGATGCCCTTGGCGGTCAGGGCGTCCCAGAGATTCTGCCAGCCGGGGGCCGCGAACCCGATATGCCAGCGGTCCTGGGCGGCCATATCCAGACCGCGCCCGGCAAGATAGTCGCGCGCGGCGGCGGCCGATGCGGTGTTCATCGACAGACGGTAATACTGTACCGCCTTTTCCATCACCTCGATCAGCTGGCTGCGCCTGTCGGCCTTTTGCTGGGCCTGCGGATCGCGGTCGGGCATCGGCATTCCCGCCTCCCCCGCGAGAATCTCGACCGCCTCCATGAATCCCACATTCTCGGTGTCACGCACGAACCCGATGGCATCGCCCTTGGCATGGCAGCCGAAGCAGTAATAGAACCCCTTTCGGTCGTCGACATGGAACGATGCGCTCTTTTCCTGATGGAAGGGGCATGGCGCCCACATGTCGCCCTTGCCCTGGTTGGATTTGCGGGCATCCCACGCGACCTTGCGTCCCACCACCTGCGAAAGCGAGGTGCGGGTGCGCAGTTCGTCGAGGAATCCCACAGGCAAGCTCATGCAGGGACATATTGGCGCAAACGCTGCCGCTGTCCAGTTCCGAGCGGCCCGGTCCGCCATCCATCGGCAGGGGTTTCAGGGCAGGTTGAACCCGCCCTTCAGCGCATAGCCGAGAATGCCCATCACCATGCCGCCGATGATCAGGCGGACCAGCCATTTCAGCGTATCCTCGATGGAGGACAGGCGCTTCTCGACGTTCAGCCGATGCACGTCCGACACCGCATCGCGGGTTTCGGTCGCGAACAGCCGGGCCTCTACGGCGGTGCGCCAGATTTCATCCACGAGTTGTTCGCCAGTCCGCAAGGGCGGCGTTTCCCTGCGGATCCTGCGCGGGGAGGTTGGCGGGTTCGGCGGACCGCTGGAATGGCTCAGGGGCTGTTTGTGATACGATGGGTTGGGTGGAAGGCTCACGATCGGATTCCTTTTCGTCTGCGGGTGCCAGTTTCCTGAGGGTTTCGAGACTGGCGGCGACCTGCGGGGTATGGGCCAGACTTTCGGCGATGCTGCGCTGAAATTCCTGACCCTTCACCTGATGGCGCGCCCCGAAGTAGAACGACACGATGGCCCCGAGCAGCCACCAGAGCGGCTCTGGCACCAGCGCCAGGCCGACCATCCGGCTGGAGAACCAGATCGGATCGACCATCGCCGCCACGAACAGCCCCACCGTGCCCAGCGCCAGCGCCGGGCGGGGCACGCGGTTCAGTCCGTCCATGAACCGGTCGAACCAGCCCCGGGCCGGTGCGGCGAATTCCCCGGAAAACTGTGCCAGCGCCGCAGCGCTGAGATCGGCCCGACGCGCACCCGCCTTTTCGGCGTTTTCGCGGAACACCTCGGCGGTCTGCGCCACCACGTTGCCGCTGCCGAACAGCAGGCCGAAGGTACGATCGATCAGCCCCATTGCGCGACCCTCCGCTGATGTTCCGCCGTCGTCAGGTGATAGCGTGGTGAGATGAATTCCTCGGCACGGCGGATCCAGCCGCCCTTGCCGCCATCGCGGCGCCTGGCGTATTTGCGCGATGCCGGGCGGCTGTCGGCAAGGGCATAGTAGTAGTTGCGCCGCGCGATCCCGTAGGCATCGCAGAAATGATGCGGTGCCGCCGCATCTGCCACTTCGGCGGCGGCAATGGTCTGCGGGCCGATCCGGCCATCCACGTTCACCCGCTGGCCCATGTCGTTCAACAGCCGCTGGAGGATCTTGACCGCGTGGGCGCCGGCATTGACATACATGTCGAACACGCTGGCCTGGACGATCTGCGGCAGGGCCGCAATCTTCGGCTTTTCGTAATAATGGCGCACGAAGATGTCGCGCGCCTGAGCCAGGGTCAGCCGCTTGACATCCTCTGGCGTGACCTTGCCGTCGCCGGTCAGGTCGATCCCGAGGGCACGCATCGTGCCGATGGTCACGCCGTATTTCGTGGCCCCGCCCGGATCGTCGGGGTCGTTCACATAGCCGCCTTCGCGGGCGACGATCTCTTCTGCAATCGATTGAACCGTGACCATCCTGCGTCCTCTCCGCTGCGCAAAAACACGGCGGGAAGGTGCAGAAGATTTGTTAAGGCTGCGAAACCTCGGCGTTCGGTTCCTGATAGACGCCCTGTGCCTTCAGCGCGTCGATGACTTCCTTGGGCATGTAGCTTTCATCGTGTTTTGCCAGGATCTCGGTCGCGTTGAAGACGCCGTCGACATAGCGCCCCGTGCCCACCATCCCCTCGCCTTCGCCGAACAGATCCGGCAAAACACCCGTGTAGGCGACGGGAACCGTGGCCGCACCGTCCGTCACCGCGAATGTGATGGTCCTGCCCTGTCCGCGGGTCAGCGTCCCTTCGGCCACCAGTCCGCCGATGCGGAACGTTTCGCCCGGTGAGGGCGGCTCGGCCATGATCTGGGCCGGCGAGCGGAAGAAGTTGATGCCGTCGCGCATCGCATATCCGATCAGCGCGGTGGACAGCGCAAGCGCCACGACTGCAATCAAGATCACCTGAATGCGACGTTTCTTCTTCAGCCCACGCATCGCGGTCTTTCCGGATCCAATCGGCACTGTTTGCCGACACCCGCAATTATCATCCGCCGGACGACGTGCAAAGCCCTGCCCGGTGACCTTTCGGTGATCCGCAAGCGGTTCAGGCGGCCCGAAATTCGATGCGTCGGCGCAGGAACTGGGTGGCCCTGTCCGAAACCCGCGCCGGATCGCCCGTGGTCAGGAACGCGGACTCGGTTCCGTTGCCCCGCATCCCGGTGTGGCGTTGCAGATAATCGGCCAGGCTTTCGGCCACCAGATCGGCCTGGGAATAGACGGCGACATTGGCACCCAGGGCCGCCTGAAACGTGTCCTTCATCAACGGATAATGGGTGCAGCCCAGGATCGCCGCCTGAGGTTCGGGCATCTTGCGCATCAGGGCGTCCACATGGCTGCGCACCAGCGCCTCGGCCAGGATCATGTCGCCATCTTCGATGGCATCCACCACGCCGCCGCAGGCCTGCGCCTCGACATCCACACCTATGGCACGGAACGCCAGTTCGCGCTGGAAGGCGCGGCTTCGCACCGTGGCCGGGGTGGCGAACAGGGCGACGTGCTTGACCGCCACCTCTCGCGGGGGCGAATTGTCGCCCCACCGCCGTTCGGTCAGTGCCTCGATCAGCGGCACGAACACGCCCAGCACCCGTCGGCCTGGCGGCACCCAGGATTCCTGCATCCGGCGCAACGCGGCGGCGCTGGCGGTGTTGCACGCCAGTATCACCAGATCGCAGCCCGCATCGAACAGACGCTGGGTGGCCGCGGTTGTCAGATCGAACACGTCGTTGGCATCGCGCACGCCGTAGGGCGCATTGGCGTTGTCACCGAAATAGACGAACGGCACATCGGGAAGGCGCCGCGAGACGGCGTCGAGCACGGTGAGCCCGCCCAGCCCCGAATCGAATATGCCGACGGCCATGGGTCATATCCTGTATCTGTCCTCGAACTCAAAGCCATAGCCCACGCGGCCAAGCGGCTTCGGTGACAGGGCATAGGTCCGCGCGCGCAGAAAGTCCATCATCGCGTTTTGGTCATGGCGGAACGGTTCCAGGTCGTCCGGGGGAATGGGCTGGCCAATGGCGATCCTGACCGGCTCGTCCACCCGCTTGCGGAACTCCTGGATCAACAGCCCCATGCGCAGGGTATAATGCAGATGGCTCGCGATCTGGAAAATCCGCGAATTGGCCCCGTCGAAATAGACCGGAAGGATCGTCGCACGCGATTTCGCCACCATCTTGGCGGTAAAGTTGCGCCAGACCGGATCGGCGGCCCGCCCGAACGGCTTTGGCGCTGTGCTGACCGTACCGCCGGGAAAGATCCCGATGGCACCGCCAGCCGCCAGATAGCCAAGCGCGACCCTGCGCGTGTCGAGGTTTTGCAGCACCGCCTCTTTCGTCTCGTCGAAGGCGACGGGCAGGATGACACGCTCCAGATCCACGGCCGTGCGAAACACCCGGTGCGCCAGAATGCGGAAATCGCCGCGCGTCTGGCTGAGGATGTGCCCCATCATCAGCCCGTCAAGGATACCGAAAGGATGGTTCGCGATCAGGATCAGCGGGCCGGTGCGCGGAATGTTGTCCAGCGACCCCGACGCCATCTGTAGGCTCAGACCGTAGCGGTCCACCATCACCTGCCAGAAATCGCGCCCGTTCGCGACGTCGGTCTCGTATCCCGCGGCGCGCCGGATCAGGGACAGGCGACCCGTCACGTTTTCCATCACCCGGATCAGCGCCCTGCCGCCGGAAGAGCGGGCGGAGGTGGCATAGCTGATCTCGCGGGCGATATCGGATTTCTGTGGGACGGCGGTGGCGTTCACGGGCGCTGTTCACATGATGGGGTGGTCCACATGCTTGTGTCGCAACTGGATGACGATAATGCGACAGCCGCTATTCCGCGGCCCTGTCATATGCCGCCCCGCCGGACCGGATCGACGCCAGCAGTTCCTCGCGTCGGCGGGCCGCTTTCTGCGCATTCGCCTCTTTCACCGGGCCGAACCCTTTGATCTCCTTCGGCAATCCCGCCAGAGCAAGGATTGCATCGCGGGTTGCGGGGGTAAGCAGCGGCATCACTTCGGCGATGTCGGATTCATACTGCCGGATCAGGGCCCGCTCCATCTTTCGCTCGGCGCTGTATCCGAAGGGATCGAACGGGGTGGCGCGCAGAAAGGCAAGCTGTGCCAGCACGGGAAAGGCCCTTTCGATCCATGCTCCGAAGGCGCGCTTTTGCGGGCGGCCGTCGCCGCCTTCGCGGCTGATGATGGGCGGGGCGAGGTGATAGGTCAATTTCAGATCACCCTCGAACGCGGCCTCGGCCCTTGCGCGGCTGTCCTTGAGCAACCGTGCGACTTCGTATTCGTCCTTGTAGCTCAACAGCTTGTGATAGTTTTCCGACACGGCGCTCCGCATCTCGGGATCGGCGATCCCGTCCACCATCCGGCGATAGCGCCGCGCCAGCCGTCGGCCCTGATATGCCACCAGATGCGCCTCGCGGAATGCGATCCGGTCCGCCGTACCCTTCGGCAGCGAAACCACGTTGGACGACAAAATGTCGTTTGCTTCCGAGGGGTTGCAGGCGGCCCACCTGCCCAGTTCGAACGCGCGGCGGTTGCCGTCGACGGAAGTCCGGTTGAGTGCGATGGCGCCGTCGATGGCATCATGGGTCAGCGGAACCAGCCCGCGTTGCCAGGCCGCCCCGAACACCATCATGTTGGAATAGATCGAATCGCCAAGCAATGCCTTGGAAAGCTCTGTCGCATCAAAGCGTTGAAGGCCGTCTTTCAACTTCGCTTCAAGCGCCAGCGCCAGCCTGTCGCCGGGGATGCGGAACGCGGTATCGTGGATGAACGCGCCGGTGATGATCTCATGCGAATTGACCACGCCGCCGGTCTTTTCGGCGCGCATCAGACCCAGCGTCTTTGCCCCCGCAGACACCACCAGATCGCCGCCGATCAGCGTGTCGCATTCCCCGGTGGCGACCCGTATGGCACTGATATCGCAGGGAGAATTTGCCAGGCGGCAATGGATGTGGACGGCGCCGCCCTTCTGCGCGAGGCCGGCCATTTCCATCATTCCGACGCCCTTGCCGTCAAGATGGGCGGCCATCGCCATGATCGCGCCGATGGTGACGACGCCGGTGCCGCCGACCCCGGTTATCACCGTGTTGTGGGTGCCCTTGATGACCGGAAGGGTCGGCATCGGCAGGGTCCCGGTGTCGACACTGGCAGTCGCGGCGCGCCGCACCGTGCCGCCCTCGACTGTGAGGAACGACGGACAGAACCCTGAAAGGCAAGAGAAATCCTTGTTGCAGCTTGACTGGTCCACGGCCCGTTTGCGGCCCAGTTCGGTGTCCACCGGGACCAGCGACACGCAGTTGCTCTGCACCCCGCAATCGCCGCAGCCCTCACAGACATCGGTGTTGATGAAGACCCGCTTGTCGGGATCGGGGAAGGTGCCGCGCTTGCGCCTGCGACGCTTTTCGGCGGCGCAGGTCTGGACGTAGATGATGCAGCTGACTCCTGTATGACCCGCGTATGACTCCTGTATGCACAGAATGTCTGCCCGTTCGGCGATTTCGACCCCCTTGGGGAAGCCCGACAGGTCGATTTCCTCTTTCGCATCGTGCACCACGGCGACGTGTTTCACGCCCATCGCCAACAGTTCGCGCGCGATCCGCTGCGCCGTCAGTCCGCCGTCGTTGCCCTGCCCGCCGGTCATCGCGACGGCGTCGTTGAACAGGATCTTGTAGGTGATGGTGGTGCCCGCCATCAGCGCGAAACGGATCGCCTGCACGCCCGAGTGGTTGTAGGTGCCGTCGCCGAGATTCTGGAACACGTGATCACGGGTCGAAAACGGCGCCTCGCCGACCCAGTTCGCGCCCTCGCCGCCCATATGGGTGAAACCGCTGGTTTCGCGGTCCATCCACTGCGCCATGAAATGACAGCCGATGCCGGCATAGGCGCGCGACCCTTCGGGCACCTTGGTCGAGGTGTTGTGCGGGCAGCCGGAACAGAAATAGGGTGTGCGCGCGGCGATTTCGGGGGCGTTGTCGGCGCGCCGCGCCTCTGCCAGACGCGCCAAGGCGCCTTCCAACGCGTCGGTGCGCCGCCCCTCGTCGATCAGGATCTGGCCCAGCTTTTCGGCGATCATCACCGGATCGAGCGCAAAGCGCGTCGGGAACAGTTCGGGCCCGTGCGTCGTGCCCTTGCGCCAGCCCCAGACCCGGCGGCCCTGCCGGTCGTCGAAGATCGCCTCCTTGATCTGCACCTCGATCAGCTTGCGCTTTTCCTCGACCACCACGATCAGGTCCAGCCCCTCGGCCCAGTCGTGGAACCCGTCCATGTCCAGCGGAAAGCTCTGGCCGATCTTGTAGGTGGTGACGCCCAGCCGGTCGCATTCCGCGCCGTCGATCCCCAGCAGCGAAAGTGCGTGCGTGAGATCGAGCCAGTTTTTGCCCGCCGCGACGAACCCGATCCTGGCACCCGGTTTGCCGTGCATCCGGCGGTCCATGCCGTTGGCCTTGGAAAACGCCTCGGCGGCGAAACGCTTGTGATCGATGATCCGCGCCTCCTGGGGGATCCAGTGATCGCCAAGCCGGATGTTCAGCCCATCCTTGGGTAGGTCGTAATCGGGGGTGACGAACGACATCCGGTCGGACCGCCCGTCGATCACCGACGTCACCTCGACCGTGTCCTTCATCACCTTCAGCCCGGCCCAGAGCCCGCAATAGCGCGACAGCGCAAAGCCATAGAGACCGTAGTCGAGGATCTCCTGCACCCCCGCGGGCGACAGCACCGGCATGTAGGCATCGACCATGGCCCAGTCCGACTGGTGGCAGACGGTGGACGACTCTCCGGTGTGGTCGTCGCCCATGGCCATGATCGCGCCGCCATGGGGCGACGTGCCGGCCATGTTGGCGTGGCGCATCACGTCGCCGCTGCGGTCCACCCCGGGCCCCTTGCCGTACCAGAGCCCGAAGACGCCGTCGAACCGCCCCTCGCCACGCAGTTCCGCCTGCTGGGTGCCCCAGAGCGCGGTGGCGGCAAGATCCTCGTTCAGCCCGGGCTGGAATGTGATGTCGGCGGGGGCCAGCACCGACGCCGCCTGCGCCATCACCATGTCCACCGACCCGAGGGGCGAGCCGCGATAGCCGGTGACATAGCCGGCGGTGTTCAGTCCTGCTGCCCGATCACGGGCCTTTTGCATCAGCATCAGCCGCACCAGCGCCTGGGTCCCGTTCAGCAGCACGTGCTGCTTGTCCAGATCGTAGCGGTCGTGAAGTGTCACATCCTGGCGCATGTCCGGCCCTTTCCGCGTGCGATCCCGTCCCGGGATTATAGGTCAAAAAACCTGACCTACAAAATCAAATCGGCGTTCCTAGTTGTCGGAAAATCATGTTAGGGGGCGGGTAACGGTATGCAAGCGGTGAGCGCTAACAGAACCGGAACGAGGATCATATGGACTGGGACAAGCTCAGAATCTTTCACAGCGTGGCCGAGGCGGGCAGCCTGACCCATGCCGGCGACGCGCTGCACCTGAGCCAGTCGGCGGTGTCGCGCCAGGTGCGCGCGCTGGAGGAATCGCTGAACACCACCCTGTTCCACCGCCATGCGCGGGGGCTGATTCTGACCGAGCAGGGCGAACTGCTGCACGACGCCACCAAGGCAATGGCGCGGCGGCTGGACACCGCTGCGGCGCGGATCAAGGACAGCGAGGAAGAGGTGTTCGGCGAATTGCGGGTCACGACAACCACCGCGTTCGGATCGCTTTGGCTGGCGCCGCGGCTGCCCGCGCTTTACGAAAAGTATCCCGACCTCAAGATCGATTTGATCCTGGACGAGCGGGTTCTGGACCTGCCCATGCGAGAGGCGGACGTGGCGATCCGAATGAAGGAGCCAAGCCAGGCCGACCTGATCCGCAAACGGCTGTTTTCGGTGCGGATGCGGCTTTACGCCCTGCCCGGCTATCTGGAACGCCGCGGGATCCCCGCCAGCATGGAGGATCTGGGCGGTCACAGGCTGATCTGCCAGAACACTGCATCGGCGCAGGTTGCGGCAGGGGCGAGCCTGGTGCAGGAGCTGTTCAGCTATGACATCCCGTCGCTGCTGACGGTGAACAACTATTTCGGCGTGTTGCAGGCGGTCCTCGCCGGGCTCGGGATCGGGGTGTTGCCCGATTACGTGATCGAGGATTTCCCCGAGATCGTGAGGGTGCTGCCCAATGTGGAAAGTGCCGAGGTGCCGGTTTTTCTGGCCTATCCCGAAGAGCTGCGGCAATCCAAGCGGATCCACGCGTTTCGCGATTTCGTGGTGGACGAGCTTGGCGCACAACGGCGGCGTCAGCGCGACGGGCCAGAGGCGGCCGCGGTGGCGGGCACTTCGGCGGGCTGATCCGTCATGCAGCGGATGCATGGCTGCGTTGCAGCATCGGCGCGGCAATGTTCTTGAACCGCCACGCGACCGGGCATAGGTGACGGATCAGAAGGTGACGGTGGCGGGTTCGCCCCTTGCCTTCTACCTCCCTGTTGGACTTGGCCGGGCCTTTGTGCCCGGTCTTTTTTTGTCTGCCCTTGTATTTACCGACCGCCTTTGGCACGGCTGCAAGCGCATTCCGACGCGGGTGTCATCCCATCGTCATCCTGCTGTGACCCGGGCGTGACCTGAACGCGGTATCCCCCGCTCCATGTTCAACCGACAGGAGAGTCCCATGCGCATGTCCCCATCCCTTGCCGCCGCTGCCTGCACGTTCGCCCTTGGCGCGGGTGTCGCACAGGCGGCCACACTCAACGCGGTCTACAACACGCTTGACGGCGCGGCGCCGCAGATCATCGGCCATCGCGGCGCGCCTGCCTATCTGCCGGAAAACAGCATCGGCGGCAATGAACTGGCCGCGCAGATGGGATCGGATTTCATCGAGACCGATGTGATGCTCACCTCCGACGGCGTGCTGATCGCGATGCACGATACGACGCTGACCCGCACGACGAACGTCGAAGACATCTATGAGCAGCGCAACGGCGACTATCTGGTGTCGGATTTCACCTATGGCGAATTGCAGGCGCTGACGCTGGAACCCACCGGCACCGGCGCCGGGACCTATCCGGGGTTCACCCCGCTGGACGGCGATCCCTACCGGATCCCCACCTTCGCCGGAATGCTGGACGCGCTCACCGCGTACAATGTCGCCAACGGCACCAGCGTCGGGATGCTGACCGAAGGCAAGTATGCCGACAACGCGGAGACCAGCGCGCTGGTCATCGAGACGCTGATCGACCGGGGCTACGACACGCCGGCGGAATCGGCGGTGCAGTCCTTCGGGTTCGGCAATGTGGCAAGCTACAGCGAACTGCTGGACCTTGCCGGGGTAGAGATGGGGATCGCGCAGCTCGGCGGCGGGCGACTGGTGGACGATGTCTGGAACGTCAGCGATTTCGGCGCGATCGACGTGCCGTTCGCGACCATCGCCGGATATGTCGACACCGTCGCGCTGTTCGCGGGGACGATCACCGAAGATCTGATCGCCGCCGCTCATGGCGAAGGGCTGAGCGTGTTCGGCTGGACGTTCCGCCCTGCCGATCAGGCGGCGGCGTTCGATCTCGCGATGCCGTTCCTCGACTGGGGGCTCGATGGTTTCATCACCGACAATCCCGATACCATGCGTGTCGCCATCGACAGCTTTGGCGTTCAGGTCGCGGCGATCCCGCTGCCCGCCGGCCTTCCGATGCTGCTGGGCGGTCTGGCGGTTCTGGGCGTGTTGCGGCGGCGCCGGGGCTGACCGGCCTGC
>JBGTLJ010000273.1:0-2684 GCA_041744175.1 Oceaniglobus sp.
AGGCCCTGTCGCCTCTCCCGGGACGTCTCGTCCAGATCCTTGCCGTGGCGGCGCTCTTTGCGATGGTCTGGACGGCAGTGCCCGTCATCATGACATCCGCCTGCATCTAGGACCGAAATCCCATGACCGGCCTTCGATTCCGGTTCCGGCTTGCACCTTGCTTCCGAACGGGCGGAATGGTCGTGGAAGCTCGATCTTTTCCAACGCAATCCCGTCGATGCACCCAACGATGCCGGGGCGCTGGCGTGCTTCGCCTAAGGCCAATTTGACAAGCTGTTGTAGTCGGCGGCGTAGCCTCGCGAACCGCAATGGTCCGGGGCGGGCGCTGCGAAAGAATGAGATCGCCTCTCTGGATAGCGCGAAAGCGCGACTGGCCGAAGAACGAACGCGCCGCGAAAAGAACGCCGGGCTGCCGCGCGCCATCCAGAGCCCCGGAATGCCCCCGGCGCCAAGGGCAAGGAAGATCGGCGCACCCAGCCCGATCAGCCCCAGACGGACGACAAGGACGATGAGCAGTTCGATCATGGGGATCCGGACGTTGCGTTACTGGCGAATGCCACCGGGCGACGGGGCGCCGCGATTGCGATACCGCGTTGGCATCGGGCAGGCGAAGCAACACGACACCCGGTCGCCCGGACAACAGGCGCTTTGCGAACGATGGGCTCAGATCGTGGCGTCCGGGTGTGGCATGTCCAGCATCCCCCGCAGTTCGCTCGGCGTGATCCCGTCGGCGCGGTACCGCGACAGGGCACGGGCGTCGTCACGCTTTGCCAGCCGTTTGCCCGCCTCATCGCGGATCAGGCGGTGGTGGTGGTAGGCCGGGGTGGGCAGACCCAGAAGCCGTTGCAGCAGAACGTGAACCGGGGTCGAGGTGGCCAGATCAGCGCCCCGCACCACATCGCTTATCCCCTGTTCGGCATCGTCAAGAACGACCGACAGATGATACGAGGTTCCCATGTCGCGCCGCGCCAGAACGACGTCCCCGACGGTCTCGATCATGTCGTGCGGGCGGGTAATCACCGGCCCGCGTCCGGCCTCTGAATACACAAGGGGCACATGATCGAGAACGCGGAACGCCAGTGCGATATCGAGGCGAAGTATGCTGTGCTTGGAGCGGCGTGTGTCTGGCGGGCGCGCGCGGCAGGTCCCCGGATAGATCGGCCCATCGGGGCCGTGCGTCGGGACGCCCTCCTGCGGGGCCGACATGGCGGCTGCGATGTCGTGGCGGCTGCAGGTGCAGGGGTAGAGAAGGCCCATGTCCCAGATGCGATCAAGGGCGGCGGCGTAGGCGGGCAGGCGGTCGGACTGGCGCATCACGGGGGTTGGCCACGACAGGCCAAGCCAATGCAGATCTTCGTATATCTGCGCCTCCCAAGCCGGGCGGGCGCGGGTCCGGTCGATATCTTCGATGCGCAGCAGGAAGGTGCCGCTCTGCGCCTGAGCCATGTCGTGGGCAAGCATGGCCGAATAGGCATGGCCAAGGTGCAGCGGGCCGGTGGGGGACGGCGCGAAGCGGGTGACGAAGGTCATTCAGGGGCCTGCCCCGTCCGGCCTTTTTGCCCGAGCCGATATATGAGCGGCAGACGCGATGGGCCCGGTGCCACGGGGACCGCCACGGGTCAGGCAGGAACGGTCTGCGCGTCGAGCCAGGCAAGCCAGTCGGCCTTGGCACGGTCGGTATAGGCCTTGTAGCGGTCCTTGCGGCCCCTGCGCCCAGCTTTAAGGCCCGTTACCGGGGGAAACAGACCGAAGTTGACGTTCATCGGCTGAAAGGTCCTGGCATCAGCGCCGCCGGTGATGTGACTGACGAGGGCGCCCATGGCGGTGGTTTCGGGCACCGGCGGCAGGGGCGTGCCGGTGATGTCGGCGACGGCGAGACGGGCGGCGAGCAGGCCCATGGCGGCGGATTCGACATATCCCTCGACCCCGGTGATCTGGCCCGCGAACCGGATGTTGGGCCGGGATTTCAGGCGCATCCGGGCGTCGAGCAGCGTCGGGGAGTTCAGGAACGTGTTGCGGTGGATGCCGCCAAGGCGGGCGAAACGGGCATCCTCAAGCCCGGGAATCATACGAAGAACATCGGCTTGCGCGCCGTACTTCATCTTTGTCTGGAATCCGACGATGTTGTAGAGCGTGCCCAGCTTGTTGTCACGGCGCAGTTGCACCACGGCATAGGGTTTGACATCGGGTTGGTGGGCGTCGGTCAGGCCGATCGGTTTCATCGGTCCGAAGCGAAGCGTCTCGCGGCCGCGTTCTGCCATCACCTCGATCGGCAGGCAGCCGTCAAAATAGCCTGCGGTTTCCCCTTCGTGGAATTCGGTCTTGTCGGACTCTATCAGCGCATCGATGAATTTTTCGTAGGTCGCACGGTCCATCGGGCAATTCAGATAGGCGGTGCGCTCTTCCTCGGTGTCGCCCTTGTCATAGCGCGACTGCATCCAGGCGCGCGACATGTCGATGCTGTCGGCATGGACAATGGGGGCGATGGCGTCGAAAAAGGCCAGCGCGTCGGTGCCGGTTTCGGCGCGGATGGCGTCGGCCAGCGCACCGGAGGTCAGCGGGCCGGTGGCGATGATCCACTGGCCGATGGCGGGAAGCGTTGTGATTTCATGGTATTGCACCGATATCTTCGGGTGCTGCACAAGCCGGGCGGTCACGGCGGCGGCGAACGGGTCGCGGTCCAC
>JBGTLJ010000274.1:0-2680 GCA_041744175.1 Oceaniglobus sp.
GTCGCTGTGGATGCGCGCGCCCGACGGCACCGACACCGGCCGCGTCGCGCTGGCCCTGCGCGCGCAGTCGGTGCTGATCGAACCGGGCCGGCCTTTCTTCGCGGGCGAAGACGCGCCGCGCAACTTCTATCGTCTTGCCTATTCCTCGATCCGCCCGGACCGGATCCGCGGCGGGATCGAACGCATCGCGGCCGAACTCGACCGGCACCGCCAGCAGGATCGCACCGGCTACGCGGATCTGTGATAGGCTCGCGGGTAAAGGAATCTCTGGCTTTTTGGCCCGCGGACCGCTAGAAACCGGGTATTGCCATTATCGAGACACTAAGTCTCAATAATGGCAGACTGGATATAACCGGCGCCGGCAACTGGCCCTAACGCGGGGGCGGTATCGGCCATATCACTCCGGAATGCCGTCACGGGGAGAGAGTACCGCCATGAAGATGACCACCGAAGAAGCGTTCGTCAAAGTCCTGCAGGCGCACGGCATCCGCCACGCCTTCGGGATCATCGGCTCGGCAATGATGCCGATTTCCGACCTGTTCCCCAAGGCCGGCATCACGTTCTGGGATTGCGCCCATGAAATGACCGCCGGAATGATGGCCGACGGCTATACCCGCGTCACCGGCGAAATGTCGATGATGATCGCCCAGAACGGCCCCGGCATCACCAATTTCGTGACCTCGGTGAAGACCGCCTACTGGAACCACACGCCGCTGCTGCTGGTGACGCCCCAGGCCGCCAACAAGACCATCGGCCAGGGCGGATTCCAGGAAATGGAGCAGATGAACCTGTTCAAGGACTGCGTCGCCTATCAGGAAGAGGTGCGCGACCCGACCCGCATCGCAGAGGTGCTGAACCGGGTCATCATGCAGGCGATCCGCGCTTCCGGCCCCGCCCAGATCAACATCCCGCGCGACTACTGGACCCAGGTCGTCGATATCGAGATCCCGGAGGTGACCGGTTTCGAACGTCCCTCGGGCGGCGAGGACGCCGTCAGGAAGGCCGCCGATCTGCTGTCGTCGGCACAGTTTCCGGTGATCCTGAACGGGGCCGGCGTGGTGCTGGCCGACGGGATCAAGGCCAGCATGGCGCTTGCCGAGAAGCTCGACGCACCCGTCTGCGTCGGATATCAGCACAACGATGCCTTCCCGGGCAGCCACCCGCTGTTTGCCGGGCCGCTGGGCTACAACGGGTCCAAGGCGGGGATGGAGCTGATCTCCCGGGCCGATGTCGTGCTGTGCCTCGGCACCCGGCTCAATCCGTTCTCGACCTTGCCGGGCTATGGCATCGACTACTGGCCGAAGGATGCGAAGATCATCCAGGTGGATATCAACGCCGACCGGATCGGGCTGACCAAGAAGGTCACGGTGGGCATCGTCGGCGATGCGAGGAAGGTCGCAGAGGGGATTCTGGCCAGGCTTTCGGACGGCGCAGGCGATGCCGGGCGCGACGACCGCAAGGCCCTGATCGCGCAGACCAAATCCGCCTGGGCGCAGGAACTGACCAGCCTCGATCACGAGGACGACGATCCCGGCACCACCTGGAACGAACGCGCCCGCACCCGCGAGCCGGAAAAGATGTCGCCGCGTCAGGCCTGGCGGGCGATCCAGGCGTCGCTCCCGAAGGATGCGATCATCAGCTCCGACATCGGCAACAACTGCGCCATCGGCAATGCCTATCCGTCGTTCGAGGAGAGCCGCAAGTACCTTGCGCCGGGTTTGTTCGGGCCCTGCGGCTACGGCTTTCCGGCGATCCTCGGCGCCAAGATCGGCAAGCCGGACGTGCCCGTGGTGGGATTTGCCGGCGACGGCGCCTTCGGGATCTCGATGAATGAAATGGTGTCGGTGGGGCGCGACGACTGGCCCGCCATCACCATGGTGATCTTCCGCAACTACCAGTGGGGCGCCGAAAAGCGCAACACGACCCTGTGGTTCGAGGACAACTTCGTCGGCACCGAGCTTGACACCAAGGTCAGCTATGCGGGCATCGCCAAGGCCTGCGGGCTTGAAGGCGTGCAGGTCACCGGCATGGACGAGTTGACCGACGCGCTGGACGCCGCCGTCAAGGCGCAGATGACCGAGGGCAAGACCACGTTCATCGAGGTGCTGCTGAACCAGGAACTGGGCGAGCCGTTCCGCCGCGACGCGATGAAGAAACCGGTGCCCGTGGCGGGAATCGCGGGCACCGACATGGCCGCCGAGTAGCGTGGCCCCGCCCGCCGCCCCCGTCATCGCAAGGGGGCGGGCGCTGCTCCGTTCCGGCGTCCGAAAGGAACCCCCGTGCACGTCCCGTCCGTCCAAGCGCTGAGCGACAGCACCAAGGCCCTTGCGCCCGGGTTCATGGTCGCGGCGCTGATCGGCATCGCGGCGAAATTCCTGTCCGAACACTATGGCGCGCCCGCCATGCTGCTGGCGCTGCTGCTGGGGATCGCGTTCCATTTCCTGACCGAAAACGAACGCTGCGTGCCGGGCATCCAGTTCACCGCCGCCACGGTCCTCAGGATCGGCGTGGCGCTGCTGGGTGCGCGGGTCAGCGTCGAGCTGATCGCCGGGCTCGGCGCTTCGCTGATCGCGCTGGTGATCGGCGGCGTAGTGCTGACCATCCTGTTCGGCTGGCTCTGCGCGCGGCTGCTGGGGCGCGGCTGGCGGTTCGGCATCCTCACCGGCGGCGCGGTGGCGAT
>JBGTLJ010000275.1:0-1863 GCA_041744175.1 Oceaniglobus sp.
TGCCGAAAAAGAGCGTGTTATAGGACATCACCGCCAACAGAAGTGCTGCCAGGGTCGGGCTGACGATGTTTTCCAGATCGTAGGCCAGCCGCGACAGCGACAGCGCGCGGGTATAGCGCGCCTCTTCGGGAAGAACGTCCGGGATCGTCGCCTGAAAGGTCGGCGTGAAGGCGGCCGAGGCCGATTGCAGCAGGAAGATCAGCACGTAGACGTGCCAGACTTCGGTCACGAAAGGCAGCGCCAGCGCCACACCGGCGCGCACCAGATCGAGCGTCACCAGCAGCGCGCGGCGCGGCACCCGGTCCGCGAACGCCCCGGCAATGGGAGCGATGCCCACATATGCCACCATCTTGATCGTGAAGACCGTGCCCAGCACCAGCGCCGCCCCGTCGCCCGCAAGATCGAAGGCAAGCAGACCGAGTGCGACCGTTGCGAGTCCGGTTCCCAGAAGCGCCACGACCTGCGCCAGAAACAGATGGCGGTAGGTGCGGTCGGAGAGAATATCAAGCATGGCGGGCCTCAGAGATATCGGGCGATCGTCCGCAGCTCGGCGCGATCAGATTTAAGGCCCTCAGCGTCCAGGCAATGGTCCATGTGGTCATGGATCAGCGCCCGCTTGGCGTTGGTGACAGCCTTTTCGACCGCCTGCATCTGTTGGGCGATCTCAAGGCAGGGCTTGCCCGCCTCGATCATCGCGATCACGGCGCGCAGATGGCCGTCAGCGCGTTTCAGCCGTGCGATCAGGGCGGGATGGGTTGCATGAACCGGGGGAGTTGTCATAGAAACAGCTTATCCTCCCCTGGGGGATAGAACAAGATGGTGCCACGACGCACCACGCGAGCGACGAGTAGACAGGCAGAACCTATGACAACCTTGCGGGCAATTGGAAAAGCCGCGTTCGCGACACTTCTGTGCGCGGCCGTTTTTGTCTGGTCGGTAATGCCTGCGACATCGCACACGCCCGCGATCCTCGACGTACTTCAGGAGCATGCGGAAATGATTGCCGAGCACGGGCATTCGCACGGCCTGGAAGAAGACCTGCTTTGGGCCACGCATGGGCACAGCCACGACAGTGTCGATCACGATCACAGTCAGGCGGTCGTGCCTGGCCCTGATCTGTCGGCGCATCCCATGGAGATCTACAGGACCGCATGGCGGCTGAGTTCAGCCACGTCGAACACGTTACGGATATACCAGATCGAACGACCTCCGCGCCTCTGATCGATCGCGCCACATCGGCGCACCCTATTCGATCATCAACACATATGCGGAGTTCAATCCATGACTACAGTCCATCGGGGCTGGACCGATCCCGGCATACGCCGGATCGTGATCCTGTCCTTCATTGCGCTGTCGGCACTCGTTCTGAGTGCAGGCCATGCGCTTGCCCACAATGTCACCGAAGGTGACGCGGGCTACATCCAGGAAATCTGGGGGGTGAACATCATTCCCTTCATGTATCTCGGCGCCAAACACATGGTGACGGGCTACGACCACATCCTGTTCCTGCTCGGCGTCGTCTTCTTCCTCTACAGGATGAAGGACGTCGGCATCTACGTCAGCCTCTTCGCCCTTGGGCATTCGACCACGATGCTGGCCGGTGTCTGGTTCGGATGGGGCATCAACGCCTACATCATCGACGCCATTATCGGCCTCTCGGTCGTCTATAAGGCGCTCGACAATCTTGGCGCCTACCAGCGCTGGTTCGGGTTCCAGCCCAACACCAAGGCCGCGACGCTGATCTTCGGCTTTTTCCACGGTACGGGCCTCGCCACCAAGATCCTCGACTACGAGATCGCCTCGGAGGGGTTGCTGGCCAATCTTCTGGCGTTCAACGTGGGCGTCGAGCTTGGCCAGATCATG
>JBGTLJ010000276.1:0-6378 GCA_041744175.1 Oceaniglobus sp.
GCCGTGCGGTCGCCGCGCTGACCCTTGCACCGGGCCAGCCCTGCCACGCGATCGTCTGGGCGGCGGCCGTCATCCAGCCGAGCGCGGACCCGTCGAGCGGTGTCGTTCCGTAACTCCGGGAAAGCGAATGCGAACCCTCGCGTCTGCGTCCGGCGGGTCGTGGCAGGCGACACCTTGTCGCAGGGGCGGCACGGACGGTCTGTTACAATACCTTCAAGTTATCGTCGCAGAAGTGAAGCCTCGTCACCCTAGCTACGGGTCGAACACAAACCTAGCTGGAGGAACTCCATATCATGCGCTCGTTCAAAGTTTCCGTCGCCGTCGCCGCCCTCGTGTCGGCCATGCCCGGCTTCGCCATTGCCCAGGATGCCGTTCAGGTCGACGGCTCTTCGACCGTGTTTCCCGTGTCCGAAGCCATGGCCGAGGAATTCCAGATCGCCACCGGCAACCGCGTCGTCGTCGGCGTGTCGGGCACCGGCGGCGGCTTCCAGAAGTTCTGCCGCGGCGAGACCAGCTTTTCCGGCGCGTCGCGTCCGATCGCCACCTCGGAAGTCGAGGAGTGCGCTGCCAACGACATCGAATTCGTCGAACTGCCGATCGCCATGGACGCGCTGGCCGTCATCGTGAACCCCGCCAACGACTGGGCCACCTGCATGACGGTTGAGGATCTGAAAACGATCTATGAACCCGAAGCCCAGGGCACCGTCGACAACTGGAGCCAGGTGAACGAGGAATATCCCGACCGCCCGCTGTCGATCTTCGGCGCCGGCACCGATTCGGGCACCTACGACTACTTCACCTTCGCCATCGTGGGCGAAGAGGGTGCGTCGCGCGGCGATTTCACCGCGACCGAAGATGACAACATCACCATCCAGGGCGTGTCCACCGACGAAGAAGCCATCGGTTTCCTCGGTCTCGCCTATGTCGAAGAGAACCGCGACACCGTGAAGGCAGTGGAAATCTCGTACGAGGGCGGCGAATGCGTCGCGCCCAGCACCGAGACCGCCGCCGACGGTTCCTACCAGCCGCTGACGCGTCCGCTGTTCATGTACGCCAACGCTGCGCACCTGGAAGAGATGCCCGCAGTGGAGGAGTTCGCGAAGTTCTTCTTCAACGAAGACACCGCCAGCGAACTGGTCGCATCGACGGGCTATCTGCCGCTGCCCGACGAGGCCTATTCGATGGCGGTGCAGAAGATCGACAACCGCAACACCGGTTCGTATTTCGACGGCGGCTCTGAAATCGGCGTCACCGTCGAGCAGCTGTTGAGCGCCAACTGATCCTGCATTGATGCGTGGCGGGCTTCGGCCCGCCACGCTTTTTCACATTTGGGGATCTCGATGGCGACATCGTCCATACCGACCGGGTCGGAATTGATGAAGAACGGCTTCGTCGCGCGACGCCGGATGATCGGCAACGTGATGCGCGTGTTCCTGTTTCTCAGCGCGGCGCTGTCGATCTTCGTCACCACCGCCATCGTCTTCATCCTGGTGTGGGATTCCGCGCCGTTCTTTGCCCAGATCCCGATCGCCGATTTCCTGTTCGGCACGATGTGGACGCCGGTATTCTCGAACCCGCAGTTCGGCGTGTTGCCGTTGCTGGCGGCAACCTTGCAGACGGCGGCGCTGGCGATGATCATCGCCGTGCCGTTCGGGTTGACCATGGCGATCTATCTCAGCGAATATGCCCGGCCGGCGGTGCGCGAGACGATCAAGCCGGCGCTGGAAATGCTCGAGGCGGTGCCGACGGTGGTCTACGGCTATTTCGCGCTGCTGGTGATGACGCCGTTCTTTCAGAACTTCATCCCCGGACTGAAGGGGATCAACCTTCTGGTGCCCGGGATCATTCTGGGCATCATGATCCTGCCCTACGTCGTGTCGGTGTCGGAGGACGCGATGCGCGCCGTTCCAAACGGTCTGCGCGAGGGCGGCTATGCCCTGGGCATGGCGAAATGGCAGGTGGCGCTGCGGGTGGTGATTCCGGGCGCCTTCTCGGGCATCACGGCGGCGTTCATCCTGGGAATGTCGCGCGCCGTCGGCGAGACGATGGTGCTGGCGATCGCTGCCGGACAGAACCCCAACCTGACGCTGGATCCGCGCGAGGGGGCGGCGACGATCACCGCCTACATCGTGCAGATGAGCCTTGGCGACGTCGCCTATGGGTCGCTGGCCTATCAGACCATCTATGCGGTCGGGCTGCTGCTGTTTCTCATCACCCTGTCGTTCAACATCACCGGCTTCTACCTACGCCGCAAATTCCGCGAGGCATACTGAGGTGGCCGTCACAACCGAAGTCAACATGGGCGCCAAGCCGGTCAAGACCGATCAGGGCGCATTCGACGCGGCAACCTCCGCAAAACGCAAGGACCTGTTCTTTGCCGCCGGCGGGCTGATCGTCATGGTGATTTCCATGACGCTGCTGCTGACGCTGATCGGCGATCTGGTGATCCGCGGCATCGCGCGCATCGACGGCGATTTCATGGTCTCGTTTCCGTCGCGGCTGCCCGAAAGGGCGGGCATCCTGTCGGCCTGGGTCGGCACCCTGCTGGTGATGCTTGTAACCGCCCTGCTTGCCGTTCCGATCGGCGTCGGCGCCGGCATCTACCTGGAGGAATATGCGCGCAAGGGCTGGTTGTCGAACCTGATCGAGATCAACGTCGCCAATCTGGCGGGCGTGCCGTCGATCATCTACGGCCTTCTGGCGTTGGGTCTGTTCGTCTACGGGCTGGACCTTGGCAAGACGGTGCTGGTGGCGGGCATGACGCTGGCGCTGCTGATCCTGCCCATCGTCATCGTCTCGACCCGCGAGGCGGTGCGCGCGATCCCGCGGGTCATCAAGGAAGGTGCCTACGGTCTTGGCGCGGATCAGTGGCAGGTGATGTGGCGCTATATCATCCCGGCCGCGCGCCCCGGTATCCTGACAGGCGCCATCGTGGGTCTCAGCCGTGCCATTGGCGAAACCGCCCCGATCATCACCATCGGCGCGCTGACGTTCATCGCGTTCCTGCCACCGCCGCCGATTTCCGGAGATTTCCCGTTCATCTCCTTCGATTGGCTGAATGCGCCGTTCACGGTGCTGCCGATCCAGATGTTCAACTGGGTATCGCGGCCGCAGGCGGACTTCCACACCAATGCCGCGGCGACCGGTGTCGTCCTGATGGCGATGACACTGTCCCTGAATGGTGTCGCGATCTGGATCCGGTATCGCCTTCGCAAATCCTACAGGAACTGAACCGATGGCGGATACCATGACGATGGACGATACAGCGGTCACGACCGGCCAATCCGCACCTGAAAAGCAGGAGAAGGTCGACACCACGCCACCGATAAAGCCGGCGAAGGAAAGCGGTGCCTTGCGGGCCCGGCTGGAGGATTTCAGCTTTACCTATGCCGATGGAACGAAGGCGATCAAGAACGTCGACATGCCGATCCTCGACTGCAAGGTGACGGCGATCATCGGCCCATCGGGCTGCGGAAAGTCCTCGCTGCTGCGCAGCCTGAACCGGATGCACGATCTTTATCCCGGCAACGAATACGAGGGCCAGATCATCCTCGAGCCCGAGGGCGAGAACCTGATCGGGCCGGGCGTGGATCCGGTGGTCGTGCGCCTGCGCGTCGGCATGGTGTTCCAGAAACCGAACCCGTTCCCGAAATCGATCTACGAGAACGTCGCTGCCGGATTGCGCGTGCGCGGCATCAAGAACCGCGCCGTCATCGACGAGGCGGTCGAGACCGCCCTGCGCCGCGCCGCAATCTGGGACGAGGCCAAGGACAAGCTGAACGGCTCGGCCTACGACCTGTCCGGCGGCCAGCAGCAGCGGTTGTGCATCGCCCGCGCGCTTGCCCCGAACCCCGAGATCCTGCTGCTGGACGAACCGACGTCGGCGCTGGATCCGATCGCGACGGCGAAGGTCGAGGATCTGATACAGGAACTGTCGAAGTCGGTCACCATCGTCATCGTTACCCACAACATGCAGCAGGCGGCGCGCATTTCGCACCGCACGGCGTTCATGTATCTGGGCGAATTGATCGAGTTCGGCGAAACCCAGCAGATATTCACCAACCCGAGGCATCCGAAGACCGAAAGCTATATCACCGGCCGGTATGGGTAAGTAGCCGGGGACATGGCCAATCAGCATATGCTGAAAGCCTTCGACGATGCGCTGTCGGAGATGTCGAACAATTTCGGGTCGATGGGTGCGCTGGTCGCCGACAATTGTGCCATGGCGGCGCAGGCGTTCCTGGAGGCAGACAGCGATCTGGCGCTGAACGTCGTGAATCGCGACCTCGACGTGGATATCCTGTTCGAGCAGATGCGGGCCGCCTGTTTCGACGTGCTGGTTCGGTTTCAGCCGGTCGCCCGCGATCTGCGTCTGGTGATGGGAATCGAACATGCGGTCGGCGATCTCGAACGCGCTGGCGACCACGCCAAGAACATCGCCAAGCGTCTGATCTCGAATCCGTCGCGCAAGATCGAGGGGCAGGATGCCATCCAGGTCGGGCAGCTTGCCGCGCATGTCATCCAGTCGCTGCGGCTGGCCGTGGCCGCGGTGAGCGACCGCAATACCGAAGATGCGAAAAGCGTCATCGTTGCCGATGCGATGATCGACGCGCGGCATGACGCGATCTTCGATTCCGTCATGGTGCAGCTGCGCCAGTCGAAGGCGGATGCGCCGTGGCTGGTCCAGCGCCTGTTCGTCGCCAAGTCGCTGGAGCGGATCGGCGACCATGCGACGAACATCGGCGAGGAGGTGCTGTTCCTGACCCGCGGCATGCCACAGGGCGCCACGCGGACCGGCGGGGAGATGAAATGAACCAGGCCCGCGACTCGGCGGCGCTGGTGGCCAAGGTCCTGGTGGTCGACGACGATGCGGGCCAGCGCGAGATGCTCGCCTACAACCTCGAGGCGGAAGGATGGCTGATCTATCAGGCCGGCGACGGCGAAGAGGCGCTGGCCCGAGCGCAGGATGTGCGGCCCGATGCCATCATCCTCGACTGGATGCTGCCGAAGCTTTCCGGGCTGGAAGTGTGCCGGCGGCTGAAGGCGCGCCCCGAGTTTCGCGCGGTGCCGATCCTCCTGCTGACACCGCGCCCGGACGAGAGCGAAACGGCGCGCGGACTGGATCACGGCGCGGACGATTATGTCCCGAAGCCCTATACCATCGCCGAACTCGTGGCGCGGCTGCGCGCGCACCTGCGCCGCGCCCGTCCGACGATCGTCGGGGACATGCTGGCATTCGATACCATCACGCTGGATTCGGAATCCCAGCGGGTGCGACTGGGCGGCGAGCCGGTGCGGCTGGGTCCGACGGAGTTCCGCCTGCTGGCGACGCTGATCGAAAGGCCGGGGCGGGTCTGGTCGCGCGAGGCGCTGCTGGACCGGGTGTGGGGATACGACGCCTATGTCGATACCCGAACGGTGGACGTGCATATCGGCCGGCTGCGCAAGGCGCTGCGTCAGGATGGCACCGATTATCCGATCCGCACCGTGCGGGGCGCGGGCTATTCGATAGGATAGCGGCGGCTCCGCCCGATCCGGGCGGGTCGGCCGACAGGGCTATGGCGCTTCCGATTGTGCGCCGGGCGCATCGTTGCCCGCCTTGACCTGCGGCGCGGCGGTTTCGCTGTCGAGCACCTGCACCACGCTGCTGGCCGTCAGGCCGTGGATGACGGTGGAAGCGAAGATCGTGAACGCGACCACCGCCCACAATGCCCCCTCGTCGATGAATTCCACATGCGTCGCCGCATAGGCGAGATAGTAGAGCGAGCCGATCCCGCGCACCCCATAGACGGCCACCAATGCGCGTTCCTTCATGGCAAGACCGGTACCGAACAGCCCCAGCATTCCCGCCAGCGGGCGGATCAGCAGGATCAGACCAAAGCCGACGATGGTATGGCCCCAGTCCAGCACCGGCCAGAGCGACGGCATCACGCTGCCCAGCAGCACCAGCAGGATCGCGGTGATCGCGTGTTCGACCGAGCCGGCGAACGCATGCAGGCGCTGGTTGAATTCGTGCCGGACTTCGGTCCGTCGGACCACCAGCCCGGCGACGAAGGCGGCGATGAAGCCATAGCCCTCGACCAGTTCGACCGCCCCGTAGGCGACGAACACGCCGGCCAGCACCAGCACGCCCGGACCCGAGGCGGCCAGCGTGTTCCAGCTGGGCACCGCGAACAGGATGCGTCCGAGAAGCCAGCCGATGGCAATGCCTACAAGCGTGCCGGCGGTGATCCGGTAGAGCACGTCCCACGCCAGCCAGTCCACCAGCCACAGCGCCGGGTCCGCGCCCTGCGACGCGATGTGCAGCGCCAGATAGACGAACGGAAAGGCGAGACCGTCGTTCAGCCCGGCTTCGGTCGTGAGAGCGAACCGCACGGC
>JBGTLJ010000277.1:0-5826 GCA_041744175.1 Oceaniglobus sp.
CGATGCGGCACCGGCACGCGATCCCGTCCCCGTGATCGTTCCGTGACACCGCAGGACATGGCGCGCCTGCACGCGGACGCGGCGATCCTGCCGCGTCCCTGGAGCGTGTCGGAATTCGCGCAACTGGCAACGTCGAAAGGGGTCTTCGTTACCGGCGACCCGCGCGCCTTTGCCATGGGCCGGGTGATCGCCGACGAGGCGGAGCTTCTGACGCTCGCCACGGATCCGGCATGCCGCAGGCAGGGTCTGGCCCGCGCCCGGCTTGAGAGGTTCCATGCCCTGGCCCATGCGCGGGGCGCACGGCGCGCGTTTCTTGAGGTCGCCGCCGACAACGCAGCGGCACGCGCGCTCTACGACCACGCCGGATATGACGTGGCAGGGACAAGGCGAGGATATTATGCGGTGCCCGGCCACCCGCCCGTCGATGCCCTGACCATGGCGCGCCGCCTTGATGCCTCCTGACCGCGCGGCGGATGCGCAAAACCCGTGCAGAGACCGAACCGCCGCGACGTTCCCGGAGAAAGCTATTGACCGATCCGCCGCGCTGCGGCTTTGTTTGGAAATGATGCACCTTGGCGACCGACGATCCGGGCGGGCGGCGCAGCGCCCTGCCCCAAAATCCAAACCTTCTGGGAGACCATGATGACCCTCAACCAAAAATTCCTCGGCGCGACCGCGGCCCTTGCGCTGTCGTCCGGCGCCGCGCTGGCAGAGCCGGGCCTGATCATTGATCTGGGCGGCAAATTCGACAAGTCGTTCAATGAATCCGCCTATAACGGGGCGCAGAAATGGGTCGAGGAGACCGGCGGCGAATATCTGGAGACCGAGCTTCAGTCGGAGGCGCAGCGCGAACAGACCATGCGCCGGATGGCCGAACGCGGTGCCAACCCGATCGTCGTGCTGGGCTTCGCCAATGCCTCGACCCTTGAAAAGGTCGCGCCCGACTATCCCGAAACCGATTTCGCCATTGTCGACATGGTGGTGGACCAGCCCAACGTGCAGTCCATCGTGTTCGCCGAACACGAAGGCAGCTATCTGGTGGGCATGATGGCCGCCATGGCCAGCAAGACCGGATCGGTGTCGTTCGTCGGTGGCATGGACGTGCCGCTGATCCGCAAGTTCGCCTGCGGCTATGCCCAGGGCGCCAAGGCCGTCAATCCCGACATCGAGGTGATCCAGAACATGACCGGCACCACGCCGTCGGCCTGGAACGACCCGGTCAAGGGCGCGGAACTGACCAAGGCGCAGATTTCGCAGGGCTCTGATGTGGTGTTCGCCGCGGCGGGCGGCACCGGTGTCGGCGTGCTTCAGGCTGCCAAGGACGAAGGCATCTATTCCATCGGTGTGGATTCCAACCAGAACTACCTGCACCCGGGATCTGTCCTGACGTCGATGCTGAAACGGGTCGACAACGCGGTCTACAACGTGTTCGTCAGCGGCCCCGAAGGCTTCACCCCCGGCATCAACGCACTGGGGCTGGCCAACGAAGGCGTCGGGTTCGCGGTGGACGAGAACAACCAGGATCTGGTGTCCGAAGACATGATCGCCGCCGTCGAGGAGGCCAAGGCAAAGATCATCTCGGGAGAGATCGAGGTGCACGATTACACCACGGATGACAGCTGCCCGGCCGGATAAGCCGGTGATGACGATGGACGCACAACGGGAGCGGTCCACTGCGGCCGCTCCCGCGATCGAACTCAGGGGCATTTCCAAGGCGTTCGGCCCGGTGCAGGCCAACAGAGACATTTCGATCCGCGTGATGCCCGGCACGATCCACGGCATCATCGGCGAAAACGGGGCCGGCAAATCGACGCTGATGTCGATCCTCTATGGATTCTACAAGGCCGACGCAGGCGAAATCCTGATTTCGGGGCGGAAGACATCGATCCCGGACAGCCAGGCCGCCATCGCCGCGGGCATCGGCATGGTGTTCCAGCATTTCAAGCTGGTCGAGAATTTCAGCGTGCTGGAAAACGTGGTGCTGGGTGCGGAATCCGGGGCCCTGCTGAACCCCAGTCTTAAAAAGGCCCGCAAACTGCTGACAGAGCTGGCGGCGGAATACGAGCTGACCGTCGATCCCGACGCCTTGATCCAGGATCTGGGCGTCGGGATGCAGCAGCGGGTCGAGATCCTCAAGGCCCTGTACCGGCAGGCCGACATCCTGATTTTGGACGAACCCACAGGCGTTTTGACCCCCGCCGAGGCGGACCATCTGTTCCGCATCCTGCAAGGGCTGCGGGCCCAGGGCAAGACGATAATCCTGATCACCCACAAGCTGCGCGAGATCATGGACGTGACAGACACCGTTTCGGTGATGCGGCGCGGCGAGATGACGGCGACGGTCAAGACCTCCGAAACCTCGCCCGAACAACTGGCCGAACTGATGGTGGGGCGCAAGGTGCTGCTGTCCGTGAAAAAGGGCGCCGCGCGGCCACGCGACACGGTGCTGGCGGTGCAAAATCTGCGCGTCGTCGATGAACAGGGCGTCGAGCGGGTAAAAGGCATTTCGTTGGAGGTGCGGGCGGGCGAGATTCTGGGCATCGCCGGCGTTGCGGGAAACGGACAGTCCGAACTACTGGAGGTGCTCGGCGGGATCCGGTCGGGCACTGGCACGATCCGGCTGAACGGGCAAAAAATCGATCTGACCCGCACCGACGCGCGGACCCGGCGCGCGCGCGGCATCGCCCATGTCCCCGAGGATCGCCACCGCGAGGGGCTGATCCTGGATTTCCATGCCTGGGAGAACGTGGGGTTCGGCTATCATCACGATGCGAAATACAACCGCGGCATGCTGATGGACAACGACGCCCTGCGAACAGACACCGAGGCCAAGATCGCGAAATTCGACGTGCGCCCCGCCAATTGCTGGCAGACGGCCAGAAACTTTTCCGGCGGCAACCAGCAAAAGATCGTCATCGCCCGCGAACTGGAACGCAATCCCGACCTGCTGCTTGTCGGCCAGCCGACACGCGGCGTTGATATCGGCGCCATCGAATTCATTCACCAGCAAATTGTCGCCCTGCGCGACGCCGGAAAGGCGGTGCTGCTGGTGTCTGTGGAACTGGACGAGATCATGTCGCTGTCGGACCGGATCGCCGTGATGTTCGACGGGCGGATCATGGGCGAACGTCTGCCCGCCGATACCGACGAGCGAGAACTGGGACTGCTGATGGCGGGCATCACCGACACTGCGCGCGACGTGACGGTGGCCGAGGTCGAGGCGACTCTGGCCGGGGGTGCGGTGTGAGGGTTTGCCTTTCATCCATCTTCGGGCGGCCACGTATCGGGGAAAGATCGGCGAAGACGAGAGAGGCGGTTTCGGCAGACGGATATCCGGCTCGAACGATTGCACGGAGAATTCGACGTCGGGATCGCTGGTCTGGTGGTCGAAACCGCCAAGATGAAAGCGCAGGCAGAGAGGCTTGCCACCGGGAACCAAAGGTATTTCTCGGTTATCCTTATCGGCACCACCCTCTCGATTTTCGCGGTGGCGCAATTGTTCCTCTGACACCCTTGCCGGAGCGTAGCCCATGACCCTGCCGCGCTGGGCCGATGTGGTTCTTATCCCGCTGATCAACCTGGCTCTGGCGCTGTTCGTGTCGGGGCTTGTCGTGCTGTTGATCGGCGAGGATCCGATCAATGCGATGCAGATCATGGTGCGGGGCGCCGTCGGGTCCACCTACGGCTGGGGCTATACGCTGTTCTATGCGACCAACTTCATCTTTACCGGGCTGGCCGTGGCGGTGGCGTTCCATGCCCGGCTGTTCAACATCGGCGGCGAGGGGCAGGCGCAACTGGGCGCGCTTGGCGTCGCGCTGGTCTGTCTTGCGCTGCCCTGGCCCCATTGGACGCTGGCGCTGCCGTTCGCCATCGTCGGCGGGGCGGTGTTCGGGGCGGCCTGGGCCGCAATTCCCGCATATCTGCAAGCCAGACGCGGTTCGCACATCGTCATCACCACAATAATGTTCAATTTCATCGCATCGGCGCTGCTGGTCTATCTATTGGTCGGGGCCATGAAGGCACCCGGAATGGCCCCGGAAAGCGCGCGGTTTCCGGCCGGCACGTTCCTGCCCAATGCGCGCGACGTGTTCGGGATGGTCGGCATCCCTTTCGCCCGCTCGCCCCTGAACGTGTCGTTCATCGTCGGGCTGCTGGCGTGCATGGCGATCTGGCTGCTGCTCTGGCGCACGCGGCTGGGATACGAGATCCGCGCCTATGGACACAGCGAACCGGCGGCGATCTATGCCGGCATCTCGCCGTTCCGCATCGTGATGATCACCATGCTGATATCGGGCGCGCTGGCCGGGCTGATGGCCGTCAATGCGGTGCAGGGCGAGGCGCAGCGCCTATTGCAGGACAATGTTCTGGGCGCAGGATTCGTCGGCATCGCGGTGGCGCTGATGGGACGGTCGCACCCGGTGGGCGTGCTGATCGCGGCAGTTCTGTTCGGCGCGCTTTATCAGGGCGGCGCCGAACTGGAGTTCGAAACCAGCGTGCCGCGCGAAATGGTGTTGGTAATCCAGGCACTGGTGATCCTTTTCACCGGTGCGCTGCACAACATGGTTCGCGGGCCGGTCACAGCCACGTTCCTGCGGTTCGGACGCCGTCCGGACGGCAGCGTGAAACCGGCGGCATAGCGCGTGGATCTCAACACCCTGATCCAGATCCTCGATTCCACGATACGGCTGGCCACGCCGTTGCTGCTGGCCTGTCTGGCGGGGTTGTTCAGCGAACGTGCGGGCGTGTTCGACATCGGGTTGGAAGCCAAGATGCTAGTGTCGGCATTCTTTGCCGCCGCGGTTGCCGCCACCACGGGATCGGTCTGGCTGGGTCTGCTGGCCGGGATCGGTGCGTCGATGGTGTTTGCGCTGATCCATGGCATCGCGTCGATCACGTTTCGCGGCGATCAGCTGATTTCCGGTGTTGCGTTGAATTTCCTCGCCTCCGGGATGACGGTGCTGATCGCGCGCGACTGGTTCAGCGAGGGCGGGCGCACCCCGGCGCTGATCGACGGCGGGCGGTTCCAGCCTATCGACCTGCCATTCGCGCGCGCACTGTCCGACGTGCCGATCCTTGGACCGGTCTATTCCGAACTCGTTTCAGGCCACACCGCGCTGGTCTATGTCGCTTTCGCCATGGTGCCGGTCACGTGGTATGTGCTGTTCCGCACCCGGTTCGGCCTTCGCCTGCGCGCGGTGGGGGAAAATCCGGGCGCTGTGGACACTGCCGGCATTTCGGTGGTGCGCCTGCGCTATTCCGCCGTGCTGATCGCCGGGATCCTGTGCGGAATCGCGGGGGCTTATCTCGCCACCGGGCTGGCGGCCGGGTTCGTCAAGGACATGACGGCCGGGCGCGGATACATTGCGCTGGCCGCCCTGATCTTTGCCAAATGGCGGCCCTGGTACGCCTTGGGGGCGTGCCTGCTGTTCGGGCTGCTGGACGCCATCGGCAACCGATACCAGAGCATCGAGCTCCTGGGCGTTCCGGTGCCCGGACAGTTCATGCAGGCGCTGCCCTATATCCTTACGGTTGTGATCCTGGCCGGGTTCGTCGGCAAGGCCATTCCACCGCGCGCGGGGGGGGCGCCCTATGTCAAGGAACGCTGACGATCTGGTCCGGTTCATCCAGGACCGGGCGGGGGGCGAAGCGGTGCGCTTCGGGCTGATCCTCGGCTCCGGGCTGGGCCATCTGGCCGATGCGGTCGACGGCATGGCCATCGACTATGCACAGCTTCCGGGATTTCCCCATGCCGGGGTGTCGGGGCACACGCCCCGGCTGGTCATCGGCACGCTCGGGGGCGTGCGCGTCGCGGCGTTCGGCGGGCGG
>JBGTLJ010000278.1:0-1846 GCA_041744175.1 Oceaniglobus sp.
AGCGCCGGCGGGCCCCGAAAACGGTTTCCAACTTCCCCGTGCCCAAGCTAGAACGCGGCAAACGGGGGACATGACGTTGCACGAACCAGAGATCACCGACGATCTGATCGCAGCCCACGGGCTGAACGCCGATGAATACGCCCGGATCCTCGATATCGTCGGGCGCAGCCCAAGTTTCACCGAACTCGGCATATTCTCGGCCATGTGGAACGAACACTGTTCCTACAAGTCGTCGAAGAAATGGTTGCGCACCCTGCCCACGACGGGCCCGCAGGTGATCTGCGGCCCGGGCGAAAATGCCGGCGTCGTGGACATCGGCGAAGGGCCGGACGGGCGCCGGATGGCCGTGGTGTTCAAGATGGAAAGCCACAACCACCCCAGCTATATCGAACCTTACCAAGGGGCAGCCACCGGCATGGGCGGCATCCTGCGCGACGTGTTCACCATGGGCGCGCGGCCCGTGGCGGCGATGAACGCGCTGTCTTTCGGACTGCCCGACCACCCGAAAACCCGCCGACTGGTGCATGGCGTGGTGGCGGGCATCGGCGGTTACGGCAACTGCTTCGGGGTTCCCTGCGTGGGCGGCGAGGTGCGGTTTCACGCCGCCTACAACGGCAACTGCCTCGTCAACGCATTTGCCGCCGGCCTCGCAGATGCCGACGCGATCTTTTATTCCGCCGCCAGCGGGGTCGGGATGCCGGTGGTCTATCTGGGCGCCAAGACCGGGCGCGACGGGGTCGGCGGCGCAACCATGGCATCGGCCGAGTTCGACGAAACCATCGAGGAAAAGCGCCCCACCGTGCAGGTCGGCGATCCGTTCACCGAAAAACGGCTGATGGAGGCGTGTCTGGAACTGATGGCCACCGGCGCCGTGATCTCGATCCAGGACATGGGCGCGGCCGGGCTGACCTGTTCGGCGGTGGAAATGGGCGACAAGGGCGGCCTTGGCGTGCGGCTTGATCTGGAAAAGGTGCCGGTGCGCGAATCCGGAATGTCCGCCTATGAGATGATGCTGAGCGAAAGCCAGGAGCGGATGCTGATGGTGCTGCGCCCCGAGAAGGAGGCGGATGCCCGCGCGGTGTTCGACAAGTGGGATCTGGATTTCGCGGTGGTGGGCGAGACGATTGCCGAGGACCGGTTCATCGTGCGCCTGAACGGCGAGGTGAAGGCCGATCTGCCCCTGAAGGCGCTGTCGGGCAACGCCCCGGAATACGACCGCCCCTATACGGAAACGCCGCCCGCCGTACCGTTCGACGACACGCTGGACATCGACCCGATGGAGGGTCTGCGCGCTCTCATCAGCTCTGCCAACTATGGCGCGAAGCACTGGGTCTATCGCCAGTACGACACCCAGGTGATGGCCGACACGGTGCGCGTCCCGGGTCTGGGGGCGGGGGTGATCCGGGTCCACGGCACCGGCCGGATGCTGGCCTTCACGTCCGACGTCACGCCGCGCTATGTGATGGCCAATCCCGAACGGGGCGGCCGTCAGGCGGTGGCAGAGGCCTATCGCAACCTGATCGCGGTCGGCGCCAGACCGCTGGCCTGCACCGACAATCTGAATTTCGGCAATCCGGAAAAACCGCACATCATGGGCCAGTTCGTCGGCGCGATCCGCGGCATCGCCGCCGCGTGCAGCGCGCTCGACATGCCCGTGGTGTCGGGCAACGTGTCGCTTTACAACGAAACCGACGGTGCCGGCATCCTGCCCACCCCCACCATCGGCGCGGTGGGGCTGATCGAGGATGCGGGCGATCTGATCGCGGGGCTGGCATCGGACGGCGACTATGCGCTGGTGATCGGCGAAACCCGCGGTCATCTGGGCCAGTCGGCGCTGCTCCCCGAG
>JBGTLJ010000279.1:0-13003 GCA_041744175.1 Oceaniglobus sp.
TCGACGGCGGCGCCAGGCACGCCCAGCAGGTTGATGTGCACCCGGATGAAGTGTTCGTCGATGATGTGAAGACGGCTTTCGGGCAACAGCGAATGCACGTCTGCCACCCGGCCATAAGTAGAGTTTTCGACTGCGATCATGCCCAGATCGCAGGTGCCGTCGCGAACCGCAGCCAGAGCATCCTCGAAGTTCGCGCAGGGGTGCGGGGTGTGGTCCGGGCGTGCCTCGACGCAGGCCTGATGACTGTAGGCCCCCAGTTCGCCCTGGAATGCGATCGACCCGGCCATCGTATCCTTACCTGCTTCAACGGACCGCGATTTCGATCCGCGGTCGTTTCGCCGCGCGTCATAGCGCTTGAAAGCCGGGGGTGTAAGAGGCTAGGTAGCCTGAACTGCAAGACCCAACACGGAACGCGACATGTTCGACACAATGACCCTGACCAAGATCGTCGGTGCCTTCTGCGGCGCCTTTCTCGTGTTCCTGATGGGGGGCTGGGCCGCCGAGACGCTGTACCATACGGGTGATGATCACGCCGAAGGCTATGAGCAGGCCTATGCGGTCGAGGTGGCCGAAAGCGGTGGCGAAGAGGCGGCCGCCGAGGACCAGGTGCCGTTCGAAGAGGTGTTCGCCTCTGCCGATGCGGCCGCTGGGGAAAACCTGTGGCGTCCCTGCTCGGCGTGCCACAAGCTTGAACAGGGTGCAAATGCGACGGGGCCCCATCTTTACGGAGTTGTCGGCCGCGACAAGGGATCGGCCGACGGTTTCAGCTATTCCGAGACGCTCGCCTCGATGGAGGGCGACTGGACCCCGGAAAACCTCAGCGGTTTCCTTCTCAACCCCAAGGAATATGCGCCGGGCACCAAGATGGTCTACAAGGGGATGGCCAAGGTCGAGGACCGGGCGAACCTGATCGCCTATCTCGACAGCGTCGGCGGCTGAGCGACCGGGGCAAAGGGTAGGGGCGCGTCAAGGTTTTGGCACGAGCCGGATCCGGTGGCGGGTGACACACCGCCAGATGCCGTTGTGGCCGGGGATCACCACAAGTTCAACCTGATCGCGCTTGATCAATTGCTGGCCGACGATAGGCTTCCCACGTCACCGATCGCCGCCTCGACGCCCAAGGAGCCCGATTATGTCCCACAGTCGTATGTCTTTCCGATCCAACGCGGTTCTGCCGCGTAGATCCGGATTTATTGACCTGAATGTGTTTTGTGTCGTCGCGGGCCTTGCGGCCGTAGGGATGACCCATCCGGCGGCAGCGGAAAGTCATGACGGCATTACGAAGAGCCACGGCATTTCTACATTCGGGGAACTGAAATACCCTGCCGACTTTTCGCATCTCGATTACGTGAACCCCGACGCGCCCAAGGGCGGCGAATTCTCCATGTCATGGCTGGGCACGTTCGATTCGATGAATCCATATTCGCGCAAGGGCCGGTCGGGCCTTCTTGCCAGTGCGGGTTTCGAGGAAATGATGGTGGGAACTGCCGATGAGATCGGCGCGCTTTACTGTCTCTTGTGCGAGACGATCGAATATCCCGAGGATCGAAGCTGGGTCATATTCAACCTGCGGCCGGAGGCGGCATTTTCCGACGGATCGCCACTTCGCGCCGAAGACATCAAATTCACCTACGAGCTGTTTCTGGAAGAGGGTCTCGTGTCGTTCCGTGCGGTGCTGTCGCAGTATGTCGAAAGCGTCGAGGTGCTTGATGCGCAGAGGGTAAAATACAATTTCAAGCCCGAGACACCGATCCGCGACCGCATCCAGGTTGTCGGCGGTCTTCCGGTGATGTCGAAGGCGTGGTTCGAGGAAACCGGCGCAAAACTTGACGAGAGCCGTCTCGATCCGGGTCTTGGCAGCGCGCCCTACATTCTGGACAGCTATGACATCAATCAGCGCATCGTCTATCGCCGCAACCCCGAATATTGGGGTCGCGATCTGCCGATCAACGTCGGGCGATCGAACTACGACACGATCCGCATCGAATATTTCGGCGACAGCTCTGCCGCGCTGGAGGGGTTCAAATCGGGGGCTTACACATTTCGAAACGAGAACAGTTCGAAGAACTGGGCCACCGCCTATGACTTTCCGGGAATTTCCGATGGAACGATCATAAAAACCGAATTGCCGGATGGCACCATCGCAAGCGGCCAGAGCTATGTCTTCAACCTGAGGCGGGAGAAGTTTCAGGATCCGAGGGTGCGCGAGGCGCTGGGTCTGATGTTCAACTTCGAATGGTCGAACGAGACGTTGTTTTACGGCACTTACGAGCGGATCGACAGTTTTTGGGAAAATTCGGAACTTGAATCTGAAGGTCCGCCGTCCCCGGAAGAGGTGGCGCTTTTGCAACCCCTTGTCGACGAGGGGCTCATAGATGCCAGCCTGCTGAGCGACCCGCCTGTCGGAGCGCCCGAGAGCGGCGCGCGCCAGCTTGACCGTGGCAATCTGCGCCGCGCGTCCGCGTTGCTGGACGAGGCCGGTTGGATCGTGGGCGATGACGGCATGCGTCGCAAGGATGGCGATACACTGGATGTCGAGATCCTTGAGGACAGCCCAACCTTCGACCGGGTGCACAATCCCTATGTCAGCAATTTGCGCGCCCTTGGCGTCAACGCCAGGCTGAACCGTGTCGATCCGGCTCAATACACCGACCTGACCCGCAGCCATCAATTTGACATGATGGTGGAACAGTTCCCGACCGGCTACGAACCGGGATCAAACCTTCAGCAATATTTTGGCTCATCGGGTGTGGAGGACGTGTTCAACTCCATGGGTCTGTCCGATCCTGCCGTCGACCGGTTGATCGAATCCGTGATGGCGGCAGAGACAAGGGACGACCTGCATGTCGCGGTCAAGGCTCTGGACAGGGTGTTGCGCGCAAAGCGGTTCTGGGTTCCGCAATGGTTCAAGGACGTTCATTCGGTGGCGTATTTCGATCAGTATGCCCATCCGGATCCCCTGCCGCCCTATGCACTGGGCGAGCTTGATTTCTGGTGGATCGATCCTGAAAAAGAGGCCGCTCTGAAGGCAGCCGGCAAGCTTTGAGCGTCTGATGGGCGCCTATATCCTGCGAAGGCTGCTGTTGATCATTCCCACGCTTCTGGGAATCATGATCATCAACTTCGCGCTGACTCAGTTTGTGCCGGGGGGGCCCATCGAACAGATCATCGCAAGCCTGGAGGGCGGCGGTGACGTGTTCGAGGGGATATCGGGGGGCGGGTCCGAAACGCTGGGGGCCGTATCGGACGAAAACTACGTTGGCTCGCGCGGCCTGCCGCCTGAATTCATCGCCCAGCTCGAACGGGAATTCGGCTTTGACAAGCCGCCGCTCGAACGGTTCCTGAACATGATCTGGAACTATATGCGGTTCGATTTCGGCGACAGCTATTTCCGTTCGATCAGCGTGATCGATCTGGTGCTGGAAAAGATGCCGGTGTCCATCACCCTTGGCCTCTGGTCCACGGTCATCGCCTATCTTGTCTCTATCCCGCTTGGCATCCGCAAGGCGGTCAGGGACGGCAGCAGTTTCGACACCTGGACCAGCGCGCTGATCATCGTCGCATATGCTATTCCGGGGTTCCTGTTCGCGATCCTGCTTCTGGTGCTGTTCGCGGGCGGATCATACTTTCAGATCTTTCCGTTGCGCGGATTGACCAGCGACAACTGGGACCAGATGAGCGTACCGGGAAAGATCGCGGATTATCTGTGGCACATCGCCCTGCCGGTGATCGCCAGCACCATTTCCGCCTTCGCGACTTTGACGCTGCTGACCAAGAACAGCTTTCTGGATGAGATCAAGAAGCAATATGTCGTGACGGCCAAGGCCAAGGGCCTGTCGCAATCCGCCGTCCTCTACGGCCACATCTTCCGCAACGCGATGCTGATCGTGATCGCCGGCTTTCCGTCGGTGTTCATCGGGGTGTTCTTCGGCGGCAGCCTGATTATCGAGACGATCTTCTCGCTCGACGGGCTGGGGCGGCTGGGGTTCGAGGCGGCGGTGGCCCGGGACTATCCGGTGATCTTCGGCACGCTGTTCTTCTTCGGTCTGATCGGTCTTGTCGTCGGGATTCTGTCGGATCTGATGTATGTCTTCGTCGATCCGCGCATCGATTTCGACCGGCGCGAGGGTTAGATGGCCCTGACCGACCCTCTGCCGGAACCCATGCCCGGACATGACGCACCGCCCCCGGTGGTGCCCAAACGTCCGCGGATGTTCCTGTCGCCGCTGAACCAGCGCCGTTGGCGCAACTTCAAACGCAACCGCCGTGCGCTATGGTCGCTGTGGATTTTTGGCGTGATCTTCGTGCTGTCGCTGTTTGCCGAATTCATCGCCAACGACAAACCGATCCTCGTGAGCTATCGCGGCGACTATTTCGCTCCGGTGTTCAACTTCTATCCCGAAACGGCCTTTGGCGGAGATTTCCAGACAGAGGCGGTGTATGGCGACCCGGAGGTGAGGTGCCTGATCCGAACCGGCGGGCTGGAGGAGTGTTTCGACGATCCCGACGGGCTGATTGCGCAGGTCGATGCAGGTCAAGTTCTGGAAGGCGATTTTGCAGAGGGCTGGATCCTCTGGCCGCCGATTCCCTATTCCTACAACACCATAAACGACATCGGCCGCGCCGCGCCGTCGCCTCCCGATGGCGATCATGTACTGGGCACCGACGACACCGCCCGCGATGTGGCGGCGCGCGTGATCTATGGCTTTCGCCTGTCGATCCTGTTCACCCTGATCGTCACCATTGCGACCAGCATAATCGGCGTGATCGCAGGTGCGGTGCAGGGCTATTTCGGTGGCTGGACCGATCTCATATTCCAGCGGTTCCTCGAAATCTGGACGTCGACCCCCAGCCTCTACATCATCATCATCCTTTTCGCGATTCTGGGGCGCAGTTTCTGGCTTTTGGTCTTTGTCACCGTCCTGTTCGGATGGCCGGCTCTTGTGGGGGTGGTGCGGGCCGAATTCCTGCGCGCGCGCAATTTCGAATATGTACGCGCGGCCAAGGCCCTCGGCGTCAGCAACCGGACGATCATGTTTCGCCACATGCTGCCCAATGCCATGGTGGCCACCGTCACGATGCTGCCCTTCATCATCACCGGCACGATCAGTACGCTGGCCAGCCTCGATTTTCTCGGCTTCGGGCTGCCATCTTCGGCTCCGTCACTGGGCGAACTGACACTTCAGGCGAAGCAGAACCTTCAGGCGCCGTGGCTGGGCTTTACCGCATTCTTCACCTTCGCGATCATGCTGTCGCTGCTGGTCTTCATCTTTGAGGGCATCCGCGACGCGTTCGACCCCAGAAAGACGTTCCAGTGAGCGCGGTTCTCACCGTCAGGGACCTGAACGTGTCGTTTCGTCAGGACGGCGCCGAAACCCATGCCGTGCGCGGCGTGTCGTTCCACGTCGACAAGGGCGAAACCGTCGCGCTGGTGGGTGAATCCGGGTCGGGCAAATCGGTCACGGCCCTGTCAACCGTTTCGCTGCTGGGGGATTCGGCGCACACCACGGGGTCGATCACCTACCTTGGGGCCGAAATGGTCGGGGCGGCGGAAAAGGAACTGCGCCGCGTCCGGGGCAACGACATCAGTTTCATCTTTCAGGAACCGATGACGTCGCTGAACCCGCTGCATACACTGGAACGCCAGCTGGCGGAATCCCTGTCGCTGCATCAGGGGCTGGGGGGGCAGGCGGCGCGGGACCGGATCCTGGACCTTTTGAAACAGGTCGGCATCAATGATCCTGAATCCCGCCTGGGGGCTTATCCCCATCAGTTGTCCGGCGGTCAGCGCCAGCGCGTGATGATCGCCATGGCGCTCGCCAACGGTCCCGAACTGCTGGTCGCCGACGAACCGACGACGGCGCTCGATGTGACCATTCAGGCGCAGATCCTTGAATTGCTGGCGGATCTTAAGCGCGAACAGGGTCTTTCGATGCTGTTCATCACCCATGACCTCGGCATCGTGCGCAAGATCGCCGACCGGGTCTGCGTGATGCAGAACGGCGAAATCGTGGAACATGGTCCGACGGAAAAGCTCTTTGGCGCGCCGCAACATCCCTATACGAAAATGCTGCTGAGCGCCGAAAGCACCGGAACGCCTGCGCCGGTGGCAAAGGGCGCGGCGGAAATCGTGCGCACCCGTGATCTGCGGATCTGGTTCCCGATCCAGAAGGGGTTGCTCAAACGCACCGTCGGCCACGTGAAGGCGGTGAATGCCGCTTCGCTTGCGGTACGGCAGGGCGAAACTGTCGGGATCGTCGGCGAATCCGGATCGGGCAAGACCACGCTGGCCCTGGCGATCATGCGGTTGATCGCGTCCGAAGGCCCGATCCATTTCCTCGATCGCGACATCCAGGGCCTTCGCGGGCGCGACATGCGGCCCCTGCGCAGCGCGATGCAGATCGTGTTCCAGGACCCCTACGGATCCCTGTCTCCGCGCATGACGGTGGAAGAGATCATCGCCGAGGGTCTGGGCATCCATGGCACGGAACCGGGCCGCGACAAACGCGAGATGGTGGCGGAGATCATGGCCGAGGTCGGGCTCGATCCGGCCACGATGTACCGCTATCCTCACGAATTCTCCGGCGGACAGCGTCAGCGGATCGCGATCGCACGCGCGATGATCCTGCGCCCCCGGCTTGTGGTGCTGGACGAACCCACCAGCGCGCTGGACATGACGGTGCAGGTGCAGATCGTGAACCTGCTGCGCGATCTGCAACAGAGACATGATCTGGCGTATCTGTTCATTTCCCATGACCTTAAGGTGATACGCGCGCTGTCGCACAAGGTCATTGTGATGAAACAGGGCGATGTCGTCGAACAGGGGGATGCCACGCAGATCTTCGAGGCGCCGCGCACCGAATACACCCGAACCCTGCTGGCAGCGGCGCTGAATCATAAGATCAGCGCATGAGGCGGAAGTTTTTTCTGGGCCATGATGTCGGTGCCATGCTACGGTCGCGATTGCATACGTTTGCAATTTTTCGGAGGCCCCCATGACTGCCGCTCCTCGGATCGTCCGCTACGGCGAACTGATCCCTTGCAAGACCGCCTTCATCGACGCCCATACGCCAGGGTCCGACCAGAAGGAGAACTTCACGATCATTGGCGGCGGCGTGTCGGAAAGCGCCGATCAGCACGTCCATATCTCCGAAAAGATCGGCTTCAACATCGGCGCCGCCGGTCAGCCGCCGCGCTGCCGCAACTCGCTTCACACCCATCGCACGGCCGAAGTGTTCTTTGTCGCATCGGGACGCTGGCGGTTCTTCTGGGGCCGATGGGGCACCGCGGGCGAAGTGGTGCTGGAACAGGGCGATCTGATCAACATTCCCACCCACATGTTCCGCGGGTTCGAAAATATCGGGACCGATTACGGGATGATCATGGCGGTGCTGGGGGGCGATGATGCGGGCGGGGGCGTCGTATGGGCGCCCCAGGTGATCGAGGACGCAAAGGCGCATGGCCTGATCCTGGGTGACAATGGCAAGCTGTACGACACCAGGAAGGGCCAGGCGTTGCCCGATGGCGTTGCGCCGATGCCCGTCCTCGATCACGCGGCCCTGAAAGAATTCCCTGAACCCGACGCCGCCGAGGTCGTGCCGCACTATGTCGCCCGCTACTGGGACATGGTGGCCCTTGCCCGACGCAAACCTGTCAAGGTCATAGGGCCACACGGTATGCTGCGCGACCGACCGGGTTTCGAGGTTGATCTTCTGACGCGCGACTCGGCCGTCGACACCACCCATCGCCATGACCGTGCATCGGTCCTGATGCCCGTTCGCGGACATTGGCGATTGTTCTGGGACGGCGGTGAGGCCGCCATTGCACCCGGCGATACGGCCCTTGTGCCAAAGGGTCTGGAGCACGGCGCCGTTCCTGCCATGTCGGGGGAAGCGTCGCTTTTGCACATCGTCGGGACCGACGATCCGGCGGGGCGCACCATGGCGCGGTGATGACGCCGCTTGTGCTCTTGCCCGGTCTGATGTGCGACGCGCAGTTGTTTGCCCCCCAGATCGCCGCATTCTCGGCATCCCGGATGGTCTGTGCGGCGCCGGTGGGGGGCCCCGACGATGTTGCCGGAATCGCCGCGAACATACTGGAGTGGGCACCGCGGCGCTTTGCCCTGGCGGGACTGTCCATGGGCGGCATCGTCGCGATGGAGATCATGCGGCAGGCGGCGGATAGGGTGGAGCGGCTTGCGTTGCTTGACACCAACCCCTTGGCCGAAGCAGAGGATGTGGCCCAACGGCGAAACGGTCAGATAGAGCGGGTGCGGGCCGGACGTCTGGCCGAGGTGATGCGCGACGAGATGAAGCCCCATTACCTTGCGGACGGACCCGACAAACGGCGTATTCTGCAGATCTGCATGGATATGGCGGAAAATCTGGGGGCGGACCAGTTTGCCAGCCAGTCGCGCGCGCTCCAGACCCGTCCCGACCAGTGCGGGACGCTGCGCCGCATTACCGTTCCGACCCTGATCCTGTGTGGCGCCAAGGACGGGCTGTGCCCGGTGTCGCGCCATGCGCTCATGCATGACCTCATTCCCGGATCGCGGCTGGAAATCGTCGCCGACGCCGGTCATCTGCCGACACTGGAGCAGCCCCGCCGGACGACGGAACTGCTGGCCGGATGGCTGGCGATGTAGCGGATCAGCCCGGGCCGAAGGTCGAACATTCCATGCGCCGCGCCTCGAGCCGACGGCAGGCGAGCGCCGCCATATCCTCTGTCAGGCCGACGAAATTCGCCTCATAGCCGCCACTGCGGCTGACCACCTTGCGCAGGGCGCTTTCCAGCGTTCCGTTTTCTGCGAGGGCGGTTTTCAGCAGGACGCTTTCCGCCTCGTACTTCGATTGGTACTTGCCGATGTTGATGCCGAAATGCCGGCCCCCCGATGTCGACACCCGGGTGACGACTTCCAGTTTGATCGCTTCGGCCATGACATCGTTGGCCTCTGCCACCAGACCTTCGGGACGGGGCGGAGGCGTCAGCGTCGCGACCATTGACCCGGAGGGAGCGTTGAGGATGTTCGCGGTGGATGCTGAGGCGACGGAAGCGACGATGGCGGTCGCGGCTGCAGGCGGGTTCGCGGCGACGATGACGGGCGCGGATTGGCCCGCCGATCCGGGACGCGCACGCGGCTGGAGCGAGCGTGTGGGCGCCGTGACCAGCCTGATGGTCTTGCCCTTCAGGGTCGGATCGACATCGCTTGCTTCCGCGATATACTGCGGCGTCGCCGGCATGCTGGTGGGGGCATTGCTGGGCGAGCGATTGAACCCCATATCGAGCAGTTCGGCGACCCGTGCGTTTCGCCACGCGCCGGTAAGACCGCCGAAAACCGTCGCGATCACCCGTTCATTGCCGCGCACGGCCGAGGCCACCAGATTGAACCCGGCGGCGTTGGTGTATCCTGTCTTGATCCCGTCGGCCCCGCGATAGCTGCGCAGCAACTTCCGGTTCGTGTTGTTGACGGTGGTACGGCCGACACTTTCGCTCTGGCGCGAGAAAAGATTGTAGTATTGCGGATAGTCGAAAAGCACGCGGCGGCCGAGGATCGTCATGTCGCGCGCGGTCGAAAGATGCCCGGATTCCGTCAGACCGTGCGCATTCTTGAATGTCGTGCGGGGCATTCCGAGGGCCTGGGCGGTGCGGGTCATGCGGCGGGCGAATTTTGCTTCGGACCCTTCAATCGCCTCGCCGATGGCGGTTGCGGCATCATTGGCCGACTTGATCGCGGCGGCGCGTATCAGATACCGGAACGCGATCTTCTGACCCTGCTTCAGACCCAGTTTCGAGGGCGGTTCAGACGCTGCGTTCCTTGAAATGGTTACCATGGTATCGAGCGAGATTTCACCACGCTGGACCGCCTCGAACGCGATGTACAGCGTCATCATCTTGGTCAGCGATGCGGGGTGCAGACGGGTATCGGCATTGCGGGCATGAAGCACCTCGCCCGTGCGGGCATCCATCACCAGCGCCGCATAGGGAGCGGCGCGCGCCATGGATGGCGCAAGAAGGATGGAGAATGTTGCCAGGAAAAGCGCCGCTCGGGCGAGATGTCTCAATCGTGTTGCCACGTTACAATGCCCCTTGCTGCCTCGGACGGCCGGATCTTTGCCCGATACGCCAGTACGACGGAACTAGCACAAATCATGCAATCGGGAAACATCATTATTTCGGTTGGTTTCCCTGTGATGTTAATGGGTTATTAACCATATCTGGTTGCGGTTTGGCGCCGATACACAACCGCCAGTAGAGTGTCGCATCACCGGGTGTCGGGCCTGTCAGCACATTCATGTACCAGGAGCGCCTGCGGGTGCGCATCCGGATCTGACCCGTTGCCTGATGACCTTGCGGCGAATCGGAGCGAATGTCTGACAGGGTTCCTGTGTCAGTTGGATTTCCGATTTTGTCGGCAATGCTCAGGATCACGGAATGTCCGTACGGAGCGATTTGTCAGGCTTCGATCCGGAGGGCATCCGAAGAATGACCGGCATCGCATGCCTTGGGTCGCGAATTGGCGGGCCGGTGCGGTGCCCCCTTTTCACAGGGGATGCAGGCCTTATATAAACGCGTCACTAGGTTATCCCCCGACCAGACCGGAGTTGCGGCGTGAACTCGAACCCCATCAGCATGTCGATCAGGGACGACCCCGACGACGGTGACACGGGCGTCATCCTTGAAACCCGAAAAAAGACCCAGCGCCCGCCGTTGTACAAGGTCATGCTGCTGAACGACGACTATACCCCGATGGAGTTTGTCGTGCATGTTCTCGAACGGTTTTTCGGAATGAACCACGCCCAGTCGTTCGAATTGATGCTGACGGTCCACAAGAAGGGTCTGGCGGTGGTCGGGGTATTTTCGTTCGAGGTGGCGGAGACAAAGGTCGCGCAAGTGATGGATTTTGCCCGTCGCCACCAGCATCCGTTGCAATGCACCATGGAAAAGGAATAGGGCGCGCGCGCCGCTGGCATGCTTTCAGACCGGCTGAGCTTTGCCCGCGATCAGGGCCTTCTGACGCTGTCGGGGCGCGGGCGTATCTGTGTGTTCGGCGCGGGTGCCGGCGACGATCTGTCCGATCTGGGCGATGTGCAGGTGGTGCAGACCATGCGCCCGGCATTCGATGCGCTGCAACGCCGGGGCGTGAACGTGGTGAGCGAAGCGGAAGGGGATTTCGACACCGCGCTTGTCGCTCTGCCGCGGGCCAGGGCTCTTGCTCAGGATCTCATCGCACGCGCCACCGCGATGACAGGGGGCGGCGATGTCTGGATCGACGGGCAGAAGACGGATGGCGCAGAGAGCGTGATCCGGTCGCTGCGCAAGCGCGGAATCACCGTTGACCCGGTGATCTCCAAGGCCCACGGAAAACTTTTCAGGATAAAGGGCGTTACCCTTGATGACTGGCGGGCCGGGCGGACGGTTCTGGCGGATGGCATGGTCACGTCGCCGGGTGCGTTCTCTGCCGATGGCGTGGATCGCGGTTCGGCCCTGCTGGCGGGGGCGCTGCCCGTCGATATGCGGGGAGTCGTGGTCGATCTCGGGGCCGGCTGGGGGTATCTTTCCGCACGAATGAAGGATCGCGCGGGCGTCACGCATTTGCATCTGCTCGAGGCGGATCTTGCGGCGCTGGAGTGTGCGCGGGCGAACGTCGATGACGCGCGGGCCGTGTTTCACTGGGCCGATGCGCTGACATTCGCGCTGGAGGGCGGAGCGGATCATGTCGTGACGAACCCGCCGTTCCACACCGGCCGCACGCCTGACCCGTCATTGGGGCGGGCATTCATCGCGGCCGCCGCCGGGCTGCTGAAGCCGGGCGGTCACCTTTGGCTGGTGGCCAACCGGCATCTGCCCTATGAGGGCGAACTGGACGCGCATTTCGCCACGTTCACCGATCTGACCGACGATCCCGCGTTCAAGGTGATCCACGCCGAACGCCCGCGCCGCAAACGCGTCTGACCCATCCCGGAGTTGTCCCATGTCATTTTCGATCCTAGGCAAGACCGCCGTCGTGACGGGTGCGGCCAACGGAATCGGCCTCGCGATCGCGAGGCATTTCGTGGACAACGGTGCCAACGTGATGTTCGCCGACATGGACGAGGAGCGGTTGTCGGACGAATGCGGCGAGGCGCAGGAGGATTCCGATACGATACGCTATTTCTGCGGCGATCTGCGTGAAAAGCTGACTGTCGCCAATCTCTTGTCCGCCACGCTGGATGCGTTCGACCGGGTCGATATCCTGGTCAACGCATCGCGCCAGGTTATGATGACGGATCCGCTGGACCCGGATGACGATTCGGTGTCGATCCTGTTGCAGCAGAACCTGATGACGACCTTGCGCCTGAGCCAGCTCTTCGCCAAGAGGATGATAAAACAGGCTGGCGATGACGGGCAGACCGACCGCACGGCAGGGTCCATCGTCAACCTCAGCTCGATCGCCGCGCGCCGCACCCATGCCAGCCTCCTCGCCTATTCCGTCAGTTCCGCCGCTCTGGACCAGGCCACCCGGTCGCTTGCCGTCGCGCTGGCGGCCCATCGGATCCGGGTGAATGCCGTGGCCTTCGGCAGCGTGATGAGCGCGTCGCTGCAAAGTTCGATCAAGGACGACAGCGACCTGCGCGACGACATCATCGGTCACACGCCGCTGTCGCGCATTGCCAGCCCGTCGGAGGTGGCAGAGGCGGTGCAGTTCCTCGCGTCGGACGGGTCGCGGTTCATGACCGGGCAGATCCTGACCGTCGACGGGGGACGCACCCTTCTGGATGTCGTGGACCGCGCCGCGCATTGATCTGGGCGGCGGCGTTTCGGCGGTGTTTTTCGGGTATTCCGTGCGTATGACTCGCGTATGACTTGCGTATGTACAGCAGCGCACGCTGAAGGCGCTGCCGGGGCAACGGGCAAGGTACGGGTCCGGGCGTGCCGTGCAGCGTCGCGCGGCGCTGCATTCGAATGCAAAATCGCCCCCGATCAGAAGGTGCGCGCCCCGATGGCCGCGAGCGCGGCATTGGCG
>JBGTLJ010000280.1:0-6726 GCA_041744175.1 Oceaniglobus sp.
GCGCGGTCCGGGTCCCGCGCCCGGGCCGTCCCACCCGAGACTGCAACTTTCCAGGCCGCCCCGCTCAACCCAGCATGATGCCGACGATCACCATCATCAGGCCGATGACCGACAGCATCAGCGCCGCCATGTTGAGCGCCACAAGCTTTCGCAGACCGGCGCGCAACGCGGCATCGTCGAGACCGGCCCTGCGCAGCCGGATGCCACCGACGATACACCAGACCAGCCCGCAGAGCCCCAGCAGGGACAGCGCCGCTCCGCTCCAGATGACAATGTCCATTCGGTGCTCCGATGTTCGATGGCCTTGCGATGCCTGGGGCATTCGACGGTATCTCGATGCCTAAGGCAATCGGAGGCGACCGCAAACCATTAAGCGGACCGATCGAGCCCCGGATCCCGGCCATGCCTCTTGCGGCACACCGACGCGAAAGCTAGGCAGGCCCCGGATCAGACATGCGAGGCCAGGATGAACGACCTTCCACCCGATAGAACAAACACCGACACCGGCAGCGCCGATGCCAGCTATCGCGTCACCGCCGACGAGCTGCGCCAGTTCATCGAACGCTACGAGAGGCTGGAACAGGAGAAGGGCGATATCGCCGACGCCCAGAAAGAGGTGATGGCAGAGGCCAAGGGGCGCGGCTATGACACCAAGGTCCTGCGCAAGGTGATCGCGCTGCGCAAGCGCGACAAGGACGACATCGCCGAGGAGGAAGCCGTTCTCGAGATGTACAAGGAAGCCCTGGGAATGTAGGAGAACCGCAACCGGACCGAGGGACGAGCGCGCCGGGACCGTTCCGTTTTCGAAGGTCTGATGCAGCACCGGTTTTCTTCTGGACTTCCTCCGCACCGCCGGCGTTTGTCTGATCGGCGACGGGCAGGATTGCCGGGGTCGTGGCACTCGTGCTCTGTCGGTCATGAACAAGATTGACGAAAGATCCGCGCCGCCCTGCGCCGAACTCTGCCTCCGGCTTGAACGAGATGCCCCAGACGGTGTCGGACCGCTCGTCGCCGGACATTGCGGCCGTTCGCTATAACTCATCCTCTTCGAAGCGGATACTCGCGTCGCATTCTGTCTGGTGGACGGGTCTTCTGGCGTCGCCACGATGGCTGCCGTTACGCCACGCCCCTCGACCCGTACCGAGTTCTGGCAGGCGAAGTTTGACGCGAATGTCGCTTGGGACAGCGCCGTTTGCACAAAGCTCCCCGAAGACGGATGGCGCGTCGCGACAGTATGGAAGCGCGCACTCCGAAAGCCCGCATAGGTCAACAACAGCGCCGATCTTCTCGCGGCCTGGCTACCCGCGGGGTCTGTCACCATTGAGATCGGTGACAGCGACATGCTCCATTGCGGGTTCATCGCTGCCGACAGCCGGATGCAGTCCACCAGAGAGCGCAGATCGCGGATGCCGAGCCCGGCCCCGTCGCCGTCGAGGCCAACATCGACCAGTGCGCGCTTCGCGCCTTCCTCGGCGACCCGGGTCAGGATCGCCTGGAACTCGGCTCAGCCCTCGGATCTGGGTGGTGTCATGGGACCCTCCTTCCGCCGCTCAGCCAATCTTGCAGCCCCGGAGGGACGTGTGGTCGGTGGCGAAAGAGCCGTCCGCGACCCGGAAATACCCCATCAGCTCGACAGCATCGCGCGCGACGAGGGGCAGTTGTATGGTTCGCGTGCAAAGGTCGATAACGCCCCGACGGACACCACCCTGAAATCATGGCTTGCGGCGCACCCCGATGCATCGATCACCGGGCGCAGCCAGGGTGGTGCCATCGCGATGACCCTGCTGGCCGCAACCCGACGTGACGGCGCCCCGATGCCCGGCGATCCGGCCACCTTCAATTCGCCAGGCAGCGCGGGGCTGGTGCTGGGTAGCCCGACCCACGGATTGCGGGAGGTGACGCATTTCCTGTCCAACGGCGATATCGTCAGCCTTGTCGGCAGCGCATATGCAGACGGCGATGTGGTGTTTTACGATAACGACGTGCCAGGCTGTCCATCCCCCAATCCCGTCACATATCTTCCGGGCAGCCATCCAGAGCACTGGGCGCAGGAAGCCCTCGTTCTGGAATTCAACAGGCCCGGTTATGCGCTCGAATTCAAGCTGGAAGCTGATGATCCTTCGGATGACGCGCCTCTGGCAAATTACCGTGCCTGTGACGATCGTGCCTGCGGTCAGGGCGATGCGCGGGACATAATTGTTGCGGAAGGCAGAGAGCGAGGATTTCAAGTTCTTTGCGCCCTTCCTGATCTTACGGCAGGAATCATTGACCTTGCCGGCGACGGCCTTCACGTTGGTGTCGTCGCTGACGACGTCTTCTTTGGCAGAAAGCCGCAAGTGCGGTTGGCGGGCGTGGCGGTCGGACCGATGAGGTAAGCGGCGAAATGTTCGATGACCTTACGCCAGAGGCTGCAGATCCAGCGGTGGCGTTCATCGATGACCAAGATGTCGAAGTATTCCGGTGGCAGCTTCGCGGCGTCGACAACCGGCAGCGGCTCTTTGTGCCGCCACTTCTGTTCGGCCGTGTCTTCCTGCTCGGCACCTTCGTTCGGTTTCTCAACCATGAAGTGGCGTAAATGGGCCGGATCGTCGAGATGACAAATTGGCCGTCGCCCGCGATGGAGAGCAAGGTGAGACGACGGACTGTCCATCCCCTGCGCCCCGTTCGACAGCCCCTATGCCCTTGGCCACCGCGATGCGCCGCTGGGCATCGCCGATCTCGCCACGAACCCTCATGCCATGGGATCAGCGGTGTTGGAACGCGGCGCGGACATGTTCATCCGGCACGCGCCGCTGTATGTCGGTGGCACCGAACGCCGCCCTTTGACAATTCTGAAAGGTGCCTGACATGACACTTCCCGTTTCGCTGCCCGTCGCCAACCAGTGGTTCACCGCGCGCTCCGTCGGCCCAGATGTAACCCTTATTCTGGAGCCCCATGTCCACGTGCTGGAACAGGCCAACATGTTTCTGGTGCAGGGCCGAGACCGCGACATGATCCTTGATACCGGCATGGGCATCGTGCCGCTGGCCCCCTTTGTCAACAGCCTGCGCGCGGATCCCTCCAAGGACATCGTCTGCGTGTCTACTCACACCCATATCGACCATATCGGCGGAGTGCATGAGTTTGACACGCGTCTGGTCCACCCTCTTGAGGCCGACGAAATGGCTGCCCCGTCGGGGTTGAAAAGCCTTTTCCGTGATGACATGCCGGAACGGCTGATCCGGACCTTTCTCGATGCAGGATATCCGCCGCTGGACGAGATCCTGATCAAGGAATTGCCGCACCCGGGCTACGATCCGCGATCCTACGTGCTGCGGGGCGCACCGGCGACGGGGCTGCTGAAACACGGTGACACGGTCGATCTCGGCAACCACCGCTATAAGGTATTGCACCTGCCCGGGCATTCCCCCGGCGGCATCGGTCTTTACGAGGAAAGCACCGGCGTCCTGTTCGCAGGCGACGCAATATATGACGGTCCGTTGATCTATTCCGGGCCGGGCATGTCGGTGCCCGATTATCTGGACACATTTGCAACCTTGCGCCGCCTCGACGTGACGTTGGTCCACGGCGGGCATGACCCGAGTTTCAACCCGGACCGGATGGTTGAAATCATGGAGAAATACGAAACGATCTGGCGCTCGTGACGCAAACTGATGCTACGGTGACGTTCAGGGAAATCGCGGTTGGCTTCTGTCAGAGGAAATTGCCTCACAATGCGTCCCACCATGCCTGCGAGAGGACCACATCATCAAACCATGGCGTCAAACACATATCGGGATCTGTGTTCCTGTTCGGAGCTTCGGGATGATGGAGGCGCGCGGCGGGCCGCCGTTGGGCAGATCCTCCGCAGGGTCGGCTGCGCGTCACCCCTGCGTGCATGGCCCGTTTGATGACGTTCGGCAGGATCCGGGCGGCGGGGATGGCTGTGCCATCCGTGTGGTCGCAGCCGGGTGCGGCCTTCACAAGGTCGATGCCGATGACGTCATCGCGCCTTGAGCGCCCTGCGGGCGGATCCGGCACCTCGTGATGCACGAAGCCTCCGTGGGAGGGGGTTCCGGTGCCTAGCGCGATTGACGGATCGAAGCCATCGACGTCAATCGCGACTTGGTCGCTTTCGCCCGCCGGGATCCGAGCGAGTGTTTTCTCGGGTCCGATCCGTCCGATCCGCCGCACCGGAACGATGAAATCGGACCCGACGGCGATGTGATGTCGCGCGCGTAGACGCCGTTCGCGCCGGAACCGCCGGACTCCGTCGTCGCGTCGCACGTAGCGGGCGGGGGCGTTGCAGATCCGGGCGCGGTGGATCGGGGCGGTATCGACCTCGTGACGGTGCAGCCGGGAACAGCCTGTGGCAGATCGCGCGCGAAACCCAAAGCGCGGGCGACATCAATCTACAGGTGTTCGAGGCGAATGCCGACCGCATCCGCAATCCCGACCCGATTTGGCCCGGACAGGTTTCAGCCTGCCGCGTCAGGACAATGGAGGCTGATCGCACGGATTGCAGGCTGTCAGGGTGAACCTTCGCCGGAGGGGGCGTCGGGGGCGGGTCGGGCACATCTGGATAGGGCACCCGGTGGCCTGACCCCATGGATGACGGGCCAATGCATGTCGGCTTTGGTTCGGTGAGCCAGGGTGCGCGCCGATCCGGCCGGCCCTCCGGGACCCTTGCCGGGCGTCGTGAGCCTCGCCCCGCGTCCGATGTCTGACAGCATGGCCGACCGATCGCGGTGAGGCGATCACGACCGGGAAGCGTCCGCAAGGCCGTCACCGCTGCCCGCCCGGCGACGAAGATTGACGCCCCGGCCCGCCGCGTCTGGTCAAAGGGCGCGGGCTGCCCTAGATCCGGTCGATGACCAGCGCGGCGGGCAACATATGACGGACCGATCCGGCGACGCGACGGCGGACGGCAACGCAAGTTCGGGCCTGTCCGTGATCCGCCGCGTTGCCCCGTACCTCTGGCCCGCCGAACACCCTTGGGTCAAGCGGCGGGTGGTCATATCGCTTGCGGTGCTGGTGCTGTCCAAGCTGATCGCGGTCGGGACGCCGTTCTTCTACAAGGCGGCGGTCGATTCTCTGTCGGGCGAGGCGGCGGCGGATGCGGCCTGGACGCTGGGTCTGGGGGCGGTCGGGCTGACCGTCGCCTATGGCATGGCCCGGCTGATGAACGTCGGGTTCCAGCAACTGCGCGACGTGGTGTTCGCCGCGGTGGGCCAGCGTGCCCTGCGCCAGCTTGCGCTGGAGACGTTCACCCACATTCACCGGCTGTCCATGCGCTATCACATCACCCGCAAGACCGGCGGGCTGAGCCGGATCATCGAGCGGGGGGTGAAGGGCGTCGAATTCCTGCTGCGGTTCCTGCTGTTTTCCATCGGGCCGCTGATCCTGGAACTGCTGATGATCGCGGTGGTGCTCGCCTGGGTATTCGACATCTGGTACCTGGTGGTGGTGGTGGCGACCATCGCGCTCTACACCTGGTTCACCTTTGCCGTCACCGAATGGCGGGTGAAGGTGCGCCGCGTGATGAACGATCAGGACACCGACGCCAACCAGAAGGCGATCGATTCGCTTCTGAACTTCGAGACGGTGAAGTATTTCGGGGCCGAGGCGCGCGAGGCAGACCGCTATGACGGCGCGATGGAGAAATACGTCGCTGCCGCACTGACCACGTCCTATTCGCTGGCGTTCCTCAATTTCGGCCAGGCAGTTCTGATCACCGGCGGGCTGGTGGGGGTGATGATCATGGCGGCCATCGGCGTCGCCGACGGCGCATTGACGGTGGGCGATTTCGTGATGGTCAACGCCTACATGATCCAGATCACGATGCCGCTGAACTTTCTCGGAACCGTCTACCGCGAGATCCGCCAGGCGCTGATCGACATGGGCGAGATGTTCGGATTGCTGGAACAGCCCGCCGAGGTGCAGGACAGGCCGGGCGCGGGCGCGCTGCAGGTGGCGGGCGGGCGGATCGAACTGACGGACGTGACCTTCGGCTATGACGCGGCCCGCCCGATCCTCAAGGGCATCTCGCTTGTCGTGCCGGCGGGCCGGACCGTGGCCATCGTCGGATCGTCGGGATCGGGCAAGTCCACCATCGGGCGGCTGCTGTTCCGGTTCTACGACGTGGGCGGGGGCAGCTTCACCATCGACGGGCAGGATCTGCGCGACGTCACCCAGGACAGCCTGCACGCCCGGATCGGCGTCGTGCCCCAGGACACGGTGCTGTTCAACGACACCATCCGCTACAACATCGCCTACGGGCGCCCCGGCGCGGAGTTCGCCGAGATCGAGGCGGCGGCGAAGGCCGCGAAGATCGACGATTTCATCCGCTCGCTGCCCGATGGCTACGAGACAACGGTGGGCGAACGCGGGCTGAAGCTTTCGGGCGGTGAAAAGCAGCGCGTCGGCATCGCGCGGACCCTGCTGAAGAATCCGCCGATCCTGTTGCTGGACGAGGCGACATCGGCACTGGACACCGAGACCGAACAGGAGATCCAGACCGAACTGAAGGGTCTGGGGCAGGGGCGCACGGTGCTGGTGATTGCCCACCGGCTGTCAACGATCGCCGATGCGGACCAGATCGTGGTGCTGGAGAACGGCGTGATCGTCGAGCGGGGCACCCACGACGCGCTGCTGGCCGCCCAGGGACGCTATGCGTCACTTTGGTACCGCCAGGAGAGCGAGGCCGAGGCCGCCTGAACCGGGCGCGACCCGGATGAGGCGCGCCG
>JBGTLJ010000281.1:0-2825 GCA_041744175.1 Oceaniglobus sp.
ACGTGTGCTCTTCCGATCTAAGGTGCTGGATCGCGCCCGATATGCCGATGGCGATATAGAGGTCCGGCGCCACCACCTTGCCGGTCTGGCCGACCTGCCAGTCGTTCGGCGCATAGCCCGAATCGACCGCCGCGCGCGACGCGCCCACCGCCGCGCCCAGCTTGTCGGCCAGCTTTTCCACGATGGCGAAGTTTTCCTGGCTGCCGACGCCGCGCCCGCCCGACACCACGATGCCCGCCGATGTCAGATCGGGGCGGTCGGATGCGGCGACCTTGTCTTCGACCCATGACGACAGGCCGGGATCGCTGGCGGGGCCCAGGGCTTCCACGGGTGCGCTGCCGCCGGTCGCGGCGGCATCGAAGGCGGCGGTGCGGATCGACACCACCTTGACGGCGTCGGACGATTTCACCGTCTGAATCGCGTTCCCGGCATAGATCGGCCGCTCGAACGTGTCGCCGTCCACCACGCCCGACACATCCGAGATCACCATTACGTCCAGCAGGGCGGCGACCCGGGGCAGGATGTTCTTGGCATCGGTGGTGGCGGGGGCGACGATGTGGGAATAGTCCCCCGCCAGCGACACCATCAGCGCCGCCACGGGTTCGGCCAGCCGGTGGTCGTAAAGCGCATCCTCGGCGCAGAGCACCCTTGCCACGCCATCCAGCGTCGCCGCCTGTTTCGCGGCGTCGCTGGCCCGGGCGCCGCAGCAGAGCACGGTGATGTCGCCCAGCGGTTTGGCGGCCATCACCGCCTTGCCGGTGGCATCCATGTTCAGCGTGCCGTCGGTCACTTCGCCCAAGAGAAGAACAGCCATCAGATCACCCCCGCTTCGTCTTTCAGTTTTGCGATCAGCTCGTCCACCGACCCCACCATCACGCCGGACTTGCGCGCCGCGGGTTCGGCCGTTCCGGTGATCGTCAGGCGCGGCGTGACGTCGACGCCATAGTCGCCGGGCGTCTTTTCATCCATCTGCTTCTTCTTCGCCTTCATGATGTTGGGAAGCGACGCGTAGCGCGGTTCGTTCAGGCGCAGATCGACGCTGACGATGGCGGGCATCCTGACCTTGATGGTCTGCAACCCGCCGTCGACCTCGCGGGTCACGCTGGCCTCGTCGCCGTCGATCACCAGCTTGCTGGCGAAGGTCGCCTGGGACCAGCCCAGCAGCGCCGCCAGCATCTGGCCGGTGGCGTTCATGTCGTTGTCGATCGCCTGCTTGCCGCAGAGCACCAGGCCGACGCCCTCTTCCTCGGCCACCGCCTTGAGGATCTTGGCCACGGCCAGCGGTTCGATGTCGGTGTGCACATCGTCGGCGGCGATCACCAGGATCGCGCGGTCGGCCCCCATGGCCAGCGCGGTGCGCAGGGTTTCCTGACTTTGCCGCACGCCGATTGACACGGCGATCACCTCGTCCACCGTGCCGGCCTCTTTCAGGCGGATCGCCTCTTCGACGGCGATCTCGTCGAACGGGTTCATCGACATCTTGACGTTGGCCAGATCGACACCGCTGCCGTCCGCCTTGACGCGGACCTTGACGTTGTAATCGATCACGCGTTTGACGGGCACCAGCACCTTCATGGCGTATCTCCTGTGACTTTCCGCGCCCCGGGGCGCCGGATCTGCATGACAAGCAGTTAACGCGCCTGAGAGTTGGACGACAGTGCAAAATCGACGCGCCGGCGCCCGGCGACGCCGCGTTCGGGGCTATCGGGCGGGCAGCGCGCGAAGGCGGGTCCGATTTCGGAGCCCGATCAGGAAAGCGCACGGGAACCCCCGCGCGCGGCGTCCATTGACCCGGGCAACCGCATCGCGAAGGAGTGCCGCATGTTCGACTGGATCACCGGGCTGATCGACGCCCTAGGAACGATCGGCGTCGGGGTTCTGATGTTTCTCGAAAACGTGTTTCCGCCGATCCCGTCGGAACTGGTGATGCCCCTGGCCGGGTTCATCGCCGCGCGAGGCAGCATGAACCTTGTCATGGTGATTCTGGCCGGATCGGCGGGGTCGCTGGCGGGGGCGTGGTTCTGGTACTGGATCGCCCGCCGTCTGGGGCGTGACCGGTTGCGCGGCTTTACCGAACGCCACGGCCGCTGGACAGGCATCACCCCCGAGGATCTGGACCGATCCGATGATTGGTTCGCCCGGCGCGGTGCGGCGGCGGTCCTGTTCGGGCGGATGATCCCCACGGTGCGCACATTCGTTTCAGTGCCCGCCGGGCTGTCGGAAATGCCGGTCATCGCATTTCTGGGCTATTCCCTTGTCGGCACCGCGATCTGGACGACGATCCTGACGCTTCTGGGGTATTGGCTCGAATCCGGATACACGGCCGTGGCCGACTGGCTTGACCCGGTGACCTGGGCAGTGGTGATCCTGCTGATCGGCGGCTATCTCTGGAAGGTCGCCACCTATAATCAGCGTCGCGCCCGGGCACGCGACCGCTAACCTATTTCAGCGGTTCGCACCCGGTACCCACAGCACGTCGGCGCGTCCGTCGTCGTTGGCGATGCGCGAGGCGACGAAGAACCAGTCCGACAGCCGGTTGAGGTATTTCACCCCGTGCGGGTTGACCGATTCCGTGGTTCCCAACTCCACCGACAGGCGTTCGGCCCGGCGCGACACCGTGCGGCAGAGATGCAGATGGGCGGCCAGCGCCGAGCCGCCGGGCAGAACGAAGCTGCGCAGCGGTTCCAGCGCGTCGTTCATGGCGTCGATCTCGGATTCCAGCCTGTCCACCTGGGCCGCGACCATGCGCAGCGGCGGGTGCGCTGCGTCCGCGTCACGCACCAGGTCGGGGCGGCAGAGGTCGGCGCCGAGATCGAACAGGTCGT
>JBGTLJ010000282.1:0-2586 GCA_041744175.1 Oceaniglobus sp.
CGGTTTGCGCCTCTCGACCGACGCCGGGCGCCGCGCCGTCGCAATGATCGTTAGCCGCGACACAGCTGCCATGGACCCAGACGCCGTGGTGCGCGGCGCCATCGAATCCGCTGCCGAAAACCTGTCGGACGGCGTCATCGCGCCGCTGTTCTGGTTCATGGTCGCGGGCCTGCCGGGACTGCTCGTCTACAAGATCGCCAACACCGCCGACAGCATGATCGGCTATCGCACGCCGCGCCACGAAAGCTTTGGCTGGGCAGCCGCGCGGCTGGACGATCTGCTCAATCTGATCCCCGCACGCGCCACCGCGCTGATGATCGCCGCAACCACCGGAACCACAGGCCAGATGGCGGCCATTGCGCAGGATGCCGCGCGCCACAAATCCCCCAATGCCGGCTGGCCGGAAGCTGCGATGGCCCGCGCGATCGGCATCTCGCTGGCCGGTCCGCGCAGCTATGGTGGTCGGATGCAGGCACTGGCTTACGTCAATCCCAACGGACGACGCGATCTCGATCCCGACGACATCGACCGGGCCACCGGGATCCTCTGGCGCGCATGGGGGCTGGCGCTGGCAATCTGTACCGGACTCGCACTGATCGCCTGATTCCAAGCGACAGGGATCATGGTCCGCAGGCGATCGCCACCGGCGGAATGCATCGCACGGGGTCCGGCCCGCCCATGGATGGATCAGAGACGACCACATAAATCATCGCCGCCAGACAGGAACAATTTCGCCCGGTCGACATTGATTCGCCATACAGCGGGCCGCTTGGCCCGCCGAAACAGAAATCGGAGTGAACACATGAAACATTTCATGACAACGACAGCACTCGTGGCCATCCTTGCCGGTCCGGCACTTGCCCAGACCGACGGCATGGAATCGCCGTTCTATACCCAAGGCGCCGATCAGACGGCGGCAAATTTTGAGTTGCGCGCGTCCGACCTGATCGGCATGCGTCTCTATACGTCGGAAACCGAGTTGACAGATACCGAGGCAATGGAAGTGTCCACCGACTGGAACGACATCGGCGAAATCAGCGACATCCTGTTGGCGAGAGATGGCAGCACAGAGGCTGTGCTTCTCGACATCGGTGGTTTTCTCGGACTGGGCGAACGCACGGTCGCCGTGACCATGGACCGGCTGCAGATCCTGCGCGACGGGGACAATGTCGGCGACTACTTCATTGTGGTCAACTCCACTCAGGACCAACTTGAAAACGCTCCGGAATTCGACGATGCCAGCGTAGACACCTGGATGTCGGGCAACATGGACGCAGCCGATACGGACAGCGTCGAGACGGCGAACATGAAATCCGTCCCGGTCGTCGATGAAACGGCTCAGACGGACAGCACACAGCAGGTGGACACCACCGCTCGGGTAACCGAACCGACGCTGGGCGCGGCCGATACCACCACCAACGACATGGTGATGGATGACATGGTCGAGGTCGCAGCGAACGAGGTGAATACCGACAACCTGATCGGTGCGCGGGTTTACGACTCGAACGACGAATGGGTCGGCGAAGTCTCTGAACTGCTGGTTTCGGACGAGGGCATGGTCAGCGAGGTTGTCATGGACATCGGCGGCTTCCTTGGGCTGGGCGAACGTCAGGTGGCTGTTTCCATGGATGAGCTGCGGTTGATGCAGCAGGCGCAGGATGCCGATGACGTTTCGGTGCACGTGAATGTTGCCGGTGAATCCATGAGGGACATGCCGGAGTGGACCGACCCAGAAGGTTGATCCAATCGGGCGCCTGATCGCGGCCGGCGATCGGATAAACGGGCGGGTCGGCGTGCAAGCGTCGGCCCGTCTTTCGTTTGCAGACCGCCGATCCGAAATTCTTCAGGCGACCAATGCCTCGGCACGTTTCAGATCGACCGACACAAGCTGGCTCACCCCCTGTTCGCCCATTGTCACGCCGAACAGCCTGTCCATCCGCGCCATCGTGACTGCGTGATGGGTGATGATAAGAAATCGGGTGTCGGTCTGGCGGGTCATCTCGTCCAGCATGTCGCAGAACCGCGTGACGTTGGCGTCGTCCAACGGCGCGTCCACCTCGTCCAGCACGCAGATGGGTGCCGGATTGGCGAGAAACACCGCAAAGATCAGCGCCATTGCCGTCAGCGTCTGTTCGCCCCCAGACAGCAGGGACAGGGTCGACAGCCTCTTGCCCGGTGGCTGGCACATGATCTCCAGCCCGGCATCCAGCGGATCGTCCGATTCCACCAGTTCCAGACCGGCCTCGCCGCCCCCGAACAGATGGGTGAACAGCATCGCGAAGTTGGTGTTCACCTGCTCGAACGCCGTCAGCAGCCGTTCGCGCCCCTCGCGGTTAAGTCCTGCGATCCCGCCGCGCAACGCCTTGATCGCGTCCTCCAGATCGGCCTTTTCGCGGATCAGAAGGTCATGCTCATCTTGCACCGCCTTGGCATCCTCCTCGGCCCGCAGGTTGACCGCACCCAGCGCGTCGCGCTGACGTTTCAGCCTGTTCACCTCGGCCTCGATCCGGTCCGGCGACGGCATCGCATCCGGGTCCGCCCCCAACCTGTCCAGCAACGCCGCGGGCGTCGTATCGAGCGCCTCGT
>JBGTLJ010000283.1:0-4687 GCA_041744175.1 Oceaniglobus sp.
CACACTGGCCAGAACCGTCATCGGCGCGGCGCCGTCGGGCAGGAACCGGTACGACAGCTCGCCCGCGAAACCGCTGGGGGCGTCGATGCGGCAGACGCCGCTGTAGGTGCGCACCAGATCCGCCGCCACCTGGCGGGGCAGCAGATCCTGTGGACGGCCCACGCGGTCGGGGGCGTCTATCTCGCGTTCCACCTCCTGCACGTATCCCGCCGCCGTGCGGTGCAGGCGCAGGCCAAGCCCGGAATGCAGCCTCTGGCGGCGGCCCATGGTGTTGCCGTCCTGGGCGGGGGCCTGCAGGGGCAGCGTCTCGGTCTGGTGGGTCGGATCGAACAGGCCGACAAAGGCATGGGTGACGGTCACCGGCAGATCGATCCGCCCCGTGGGGCTTGCGGTGACCGGCCCGTATTGTCCCTGATCTGTCCAGCAGTAGACGTCGGAATTCGCCAGATGCGGCACGTCGATGGCGTCCGTGCCGCCCGGTGCGGTGATGTCGGCGGCGGCGAACAGATGGTTTGCATCCGCCAGCGCCTGCGCGCCGGTCAGCGTGCCGTAGGTCACCGACATTTCCTCCAGCATCCGCACAATCTGCCCGTCGACCTCGCGGCGCACGATCATCGTGACGACATCGGCGGCACCGGTGGCGTCGGACGTGACGACGATGCTCTCCACAAACCCGTCGGCCACCGGGCAGACCGCCCAGCCCAGCACGTCCTCTTCCTCGTCATGGATCATCGCGGCCAGCGTGCCGTCGCCCCGGCGCAGCCATGCCAGCTGCTGGGGGGCAGATTGCCAGGCGATCTCGCGAAAGCCGGGGATCCCGATATGCTGGGACGGCAGCGACAGCTCGATCGGGCGGACCTTGTCGCGCTGCAGCGAATAGGTCATCTGGAACACCCGCGCGCCGTCCCGGGCCACGAAGATCGGCGCGCCGTCGGGGGCGATGGGCTGAACCTCCGCCGATCCGATGGCGCTGTCGCGGGCGAAATAGGCGGTGGTCGGGCCAATGCCCTGCTGCTCTGTCGTCGATCTGGTCGAATATTCCTCGCCCAGGGCGCCGATGTGCAGGCCGCGCGAACCGCCGCGCAGCCACAGCACGCGGTTGACGCTGGATCGCCCCGCGATGCCATAGGCGAAACTGCCGTCGGCCTCGGTGCTGGGTTCGAAATCCTCGAATGCGCCCAGCGTTGAAAACCATACGGTGCGCGGTTCGGTGCGGGTCGCGGCGGCGGCCAGCCGCTGATCGTGGATCTCGAGGGTGGCCGGATAGCCGTAGACGTCCGACCAGGCGCCCTGCGCGAACCTGTAGGTCGGGGCGGCGACCACGGGGGCGGGCAGGCGGCGCAGCACGGTGCCGGTCACCACGAACTTGCTGGTCACGCCCGTGATCCGGACAACCCCGAAATCGTCGGACAGATACTGCCAGGACGTTCCGTTCTCGAAATCGTACTTCTCGATCCCCTCGGTGTGGATCGGCGGGTTGACCCCGGTGTTCGTCCCGGCACTCAGGCGATAGATGTTCTTGCCGTAGCGCATCACGTCGTTGACGGCCACGGCGGTATTGCCGGTCCAGAGCGCGATGGACGAATAGTCCTGCGCCGTCAGCTGCAGCAGCGCGCCCATATGCGGGTTGCTGAAGATCGGGGAATTCGACGTGATGGTGACATTGCCCACCACCGCAGACGCGCGCACCGTCACCGCCTCGTCCAGGTTCTGGGCACGGAACGGGCCGGTGTCCAGCAGCAGCGGCGCGATCGACCAGTTGTCCAGCGCCATGCGCGACAGCTTCTGGATCGGGCGCAATCCGTCGCACAGATAGATCACGTCTGCGGACTGGATCCATTGCAGCTTGTCCAGGTGAATGCCCGGAAACGGCGTGGCCAGCTCGAACGGCACACCGCCCGTCATCACCAGCTCGCCGTAGCGCCAGACGCGCATCCGCAGCGAACTGAACTCAAGCACAACGGCGTCGTCGCGGGCGAATTCGAATGCAATCAGGCGCGCCGCGGCATTGGCGTGGGTATATCCCTTGAACAGGGTGCCGGGCATCCGGGTGAACCCGCCCTGGCGCAGCGGCAGAAATCCGCGACAGGTGCGCAGACCGGTCTGGAACCGCTGGTAGTCATAACGGCTGTAGAGCAGCGGCGATATCTCACCGGATGAAAACGCGTTCTGCGGCGGGCTGAAACTCACAGGATCGCCCCCGACACCCAGTCGTCCGACCAGTATCCCTGGCGCCCGTCATAGCGCGCGCCGGACGCGCTGTTGGCATCCCAGTCTTTTGCCTTTGCGATGGCCTTGTCATAGGATGAACCCAGGTCGGCGATCTTGGTGCGCACCGACATCCACCGGGGCGCCAGCAGGATCGCCAGCGCCAGCGACACCGCCACCTGGAACGTCGCGGGCAGCCGGGCCTCGTTGTCGATCAGCGACGTATAGCGGATGGTCAGGACACCGGGCCGGTCGGCGCGGATCATGATGCCGTCGATGCGCCAGCGCACCGACGATGGCTGGACCTCCTGAACCGTCACGCAGTCGCTCGGGACCGCAAAGGCGTAGGGCAGGGCCTCGTCGGCGATCATCGGTGCGATCAGCGCCGCCTGCGAAAGCTGGGTGAAGGTGCTGGCGAAAGACCAGTCGCATTCCTCAAGGCACATCTTCAGCGCGATGGGATATTGCTGACGCGCGGCCTCGGCGCGCTCGCTGTCATCCTCGAAGCTGCTGATCGGCGCCAGCTCCATGAACCGGAATGCCTGGGCGGCGATCGTGCTGGCGGCAATCTGTGTCGTCGGCATCTGGCAACCTCGGAATGCGGAAATACCGGACCCGCGCGAACGGGCCCGGCGGGGATCAGGCCGTGATGTACTTGATGACGAACGGCATGTTTCCGGCGGCGGTGGCGTTCGCCCCGGCGTGACGGTAGAGGGCGATATTGCCGGTCGGATCCTTGGCAAGACCGAGGATCTCCCAAAGCTGCTTGCCGTGGTTGCCGTCGCCGAAGGTCACGGGCTGCACGGTGTTGCCGCCGCTCTTGGCAACGTCGACGAACGCGTCGGTGTCGGTTTCCGTGCCGATGACGATCTGGGCAAAGCCGTCGTTCTGGACGTCGAACTTGGTGCCCTCGTCGATCATGCAGGTCGATGGCAAATCGGCCATGTGCCACATGGATCCGTTGCTGTCGGTGGCGGTGTTGGTAAGCAGCCCGGTCATCACGACAATCCGGCCCCGCGCGACCGACGGGTCGGGCGGCACGCTGGCCGGATCGAAGGTGTCGTGGATCAGGGTGGATGTTCCGGTGATGATGGCCATGTCTGGGCCTCCGTTCTGAAATCAGGGGGTGAACGGCTGGCCCCGGCGGGCCCGCCGGCTAGATCAGTCTTCGGCGCAGAGGATGACGCGCACGCCGCCGTCTTCGACGCGGGCCGCATCGACATAGGCATCGGCGTAGATGTAGGGCATGTTCTTGGCGGCGGTGTCGTTCCACATGTCGCCCTCGACGTCCTGCCAGAACCCGGCCACGATGTTGTCTTTCGACCAGAGTGGGCACATGCGCTGACCGGCCGAGTTTTTCGGCAGCCGGTTGGTGAACATCCAGTTGATGCCCAGCAGACGGCCGGGCTTGCCCTCGCGGATATTCTCGACGTCGAACGGGTTAAGCGATGTCTTGGTGGCCAGCGCCAGATTGATCAGATCGGTCTTCTGCTTCGGCGTGATCAGGCCGTAGATCGACATTTCCGTCTCAAGCCCGAACTCTTCGAGCTCCATCGCCTCGACACCTTCGCGCAGCTTCTCGGCCGACAGGCCATAGGGCGTGCCGGGCGTGCCGAAATCGGCAGGGATGATGTTGGCCGCGGGCAGATCGATGCCCGATCCCGGCGTCTTGCCCTCGCGCACACTGCCAAGGATCCCGCCGCCCGAAACCGCATAGCCGCCGGTGGCCAGCTTGCGGATGCCGAGGATGCGGTCGTAGACGCCGCGCTCGACGGTGGTGATCGTGTTCTTCGTCAGCATGGATGTCGGATCCATCGCCTGGTCGAACTTCTCTTCCTTGGTGATGTACTGCCCGGTTTCGATGACGTTCGGGCGGACAAGCCAGCGGCGGCTGCGGCGCGGCGGGTTGTCGGGGTTGCGGCGGGAATAATCCTCGCCCTCGATGTAGTCGGTCTTGCCGACCAGGTCCGCGACCGATTGCGCCTCGCCGGTGGCATCGACGATGGTGACCGCATTGCGCAGCGGGTTCTGCATCTGCTGCGCGACCATCGCGGTGTTGTCGCGGAATGTAAGCCGGTGATGCGGCTCGACGATCTGGTGATAGGACATCCGGTCCCCTCCATGAAAACTGTGAGTGTGAGTTTTCGGAGGGGTTACCCGGCAGATCCGGACCCGCGCCTGACCGTATCGTGGCCTGCCCGGCGGTCTTTCCCGCGGTCATCCGGACCCCACAACGCAGGGTTGCCCATTGCGGAAAGGATAAGACAGAATGTAGATCGTCCGTCAAGATGTGGCGTAAACTATTTTAGCTCCGCCACATCTTGTGGTTACTGCGCTGCGATCCGGGCCAGTCCGTCGATCTTGCTCTTCAGATCCTTCACCGCGCGCTTGTCGCCCTTTTCGACCGCCTGGTAATAGGCGCCGCCGGGCGCGCGCAGGGCCGCCATCTCGGCGCGGGCCTCGGCGGGCGTCACGCTGA
>JBGTLJ010000284.1:0-2668 GCA_041744175.1 Oceaniglobus sp.
ACCCACGGGCGCCGGCGACAGTTTCATGGCCGGGCTGATGGTTTCCCTTGCCGCGGGGCATGACATGCGCGCATCGGTCTTGCGCGGCTCGGCCTGTGCCGCCATCACGGTGTCGCACCCCGGCTGTGCCCCGGCGATGCCCGATGCCGCGGGGCTGGCTGAATTTCTGGGGCGCCATCCCCGCCCCACACCCTGAAAGAGAAGACCCGATGCACATCGCCCCCTACGACAACGACAACACCGCCATCGTCGACGTGGACGATCCGACCGTGCCGCTGAACTATTTCAACATCGTCAAACTTTCCAAAGGCGATGCGTTCGAATATGCCGTGCCGGGATACGAAACCTGCATCGTGCCCGCCACCGGCACAGTGGATGTCGATGTCGAAGGGTTCACCGCCGATGCGCTGGGCGGGCGCGGCACCGATGTCTGGGACGGCGAACCCGAAGGCGTCTATGTGCCGACCGCCGTGCGCGCCACCATGGTCTGCATGTCCGACACCGCGGAAATCTTTGTCGCCGGCGCCCGGCACGACAAGGTTCTCGACGCCTTCGCCGTGCGCCGCGACGAACTGGACGTCGTGCAATACGGCAGCGACGACACCAAGACGCACCGCAAGATCAAGCATATTCTCGGAACCAGATACCACGACCGGGTCGGCCGCCTTCTGGTGAGCGAACTGTTCACCGTCGGGCAGGGCGGCTGGTCCGGCTTTCCGTCCCACAAGCACGACACGGATCGTCGCGACGACGACGACGACAGCCACATCATCGAAACCCGCCACGATGAAACCTGCAACTTCCGTTTCCGTCCCAGCCACGGCTCCGGCGTCCAGATGCTGCAGCGCGAAGATGGCAAGCCCGGCGATGCCTATCATCTGGTGGACGGCTCGACGATCTGCCTCGACAGCGGCTATCACCCCTGCGCCGTCTTGCCGGGATACGAGATGTATTACTTCACCATCCTCGGCGGGCTGTCGCAACGCAGCCTGATACAGTATTTCCAGCCGTCCCATGCCGATCAGATCGAAACGATCCCCGGCATCAAGGACATGATCGCCAAGTTCAGATGACCCTCGCCACCCTGGCCGACGTGCTGCAGCCCGCATTGCGCGGCAAATATGCCGTCGCGGGGCTCGTCACCCTCGGATGGGAGGACATGCGCGCCTTTGTGATGGCCGCCGAAAGCATCGGCGCCCCGGTCATCCTTCAGGCCGGGCCGTCGTGTCGTGCCCACACGCCGCTGCCGGTGCTGGGGGCGATGTTCCGCCACCTCGCGGCCGAGGTTTCGGTGCCCGTCGTCGCCCATCTGGATCACGGATATACCTACCTTGACTGTCAGGCGGCGCTGGATGCCGGTTTTACGTCGGTGATGTTCGACGCGTCACGCAAGCCGCTGGCGCAGAACATCGACGAAACGGCGGCTGTCGCCGAACTGGCCCATGGCGCGGGCGTGTCGTGCGAGGGCGAGATCGGGTTTGTCGGCTATGCGGGCGGCGAATCATCGGCCGGGACCGACCCGGCAGAGGCGGCGGCTTTCGCGCGCGACACCGGCATCGACGCGATGGCGGTGTCTGTGGGAAACGTGCATCTGCAACAGGACCGCCAGGGCGGGCTGGACGAAACCCGGATCCGCGCGATCGAGGCGGCGGTGATCCTCACCGCGCCCGGCATACCCCTGGTCATCCACGGCGGGTCTGGGGTGCACGTCGCGCAGCGCACCGCGCTGGCGACCACGTCCAACATCTGCAAATTCAACATCGGCACCGAAATGCGCATGGTTTTCGGTGCGGCCCTGCGCGCCGCCGTCGGCGCCGATCCGTCCCGCTTTGACCGGGTGCAGATCCTGGCCGAAACCGAACGCCCGATGCACGATGCCGCGTGCCGCGTGCTGGCGGCGCTGGGGGCGCCAGACCTTCGCCAGTGACAGTCACCCGTGATCCGGTACGCCGCGTAGCGCAATCCATTGAGATTTGCACGGCGCGATGCTATCTTGGTTGCATGCCTGGCGCCGGGGCCATGACGGCGTGCCATGAAGGAGGACGATGTCCTGTCCCTGTCCCACGATGCAGCTCCTGACACGGCTGCCACGACCCGACGCATGAACGCCGACGGTCCTACGCTGACTTCGGAACAGCTGCTTTCCGAAATCCTCACCTCGCTTGACGATGACAAGGCCGAAGACGTGGTCACCATCGATCTGCGCGGCAAATCCGAAATCGGCGATTACATGGTGGTCTGCTCGGGGCGTTCGTCCCGTCAGGTGACCGCGCTGGCCCAGAATCTCACCGACCACCTGAAACAGGACCACGACCGCCTGTGCAAGGTCGAGGGCAAGGATGCCGGCGACTGGGTGCTGATCGATTCCGGCGATGTGATCGTCCATGTGTTCCGCCCCGAGGTGCGCGAATTCTACCAGCTCGAAAAGATGTGGCTCAGCCCCGGTCAGGCGCAGGCGCCCGCCTGATCCGGTGAAGCTTCACATCTGCGCGGTGGGCCGGATGCGTTCCGGCCCCGAACGCGATCTGATCGACGACTACCTGACCCGGTTCGACCGCACCGGGCGGGCCCTGTCGCTTGGTCCGGCCCGTCTGGTCGAGGTCGAGGACAGGAAGGGCGGCGGCATCGCGGGCGAAGCGGCGCTGCTGGCGCGCGCCATTCCCGACGC
>JBGTLJ010000285.1:0-4948 GCA_041744175.1 Oceaniglobus sp.
GCGCGGCGGCGCGGTATCCGTCTGGATCGGAGAAATCGCCGAACGGGCCGTCCACCGGGCGCAGCCCGTTCGCGCGCGCTGCCACCACCATCCGCGCCAGGGCATAGTGCCACATGTCGCCCCAGTGGGTGGCACGTTCGCCGTCCTCGTCCGGGTCGGTCAGCACGGCATAGTCGGGATTGACCCCACCGATGATCGTGGTGCGCGCCCGCGTGCTGGCGGCATAGTCGGCAACGCCGAAATGCAGGCTTTCGTTGCGTTTCGACGCGGCCGAGATCGCCGACACGTTCTGCATCCCCAGTGCGGTCTCGATGATGTGCTCGAACCCGATGCGCGTTTTCAGGCCCTTGGCATCCTCGATCTGGGTCACCATCATGTCCACGGCATAGACGTCTGCGGCGGTGCCGACCTTGGGGATCATGATCAGGTCGAGCCGTTCGCCGGCCTGTTCCACCACATCCACCACGTCGCGGTACATGTAGTGGGTATCCAGCCCGTTGATGCGCACCGACATGGATTTGCTGCCCCAGTCGATCTCGTTCAGCGCCTTGATGATGTTCTTGCGGGCCTGCACCTTTTCGTCCGGCGCGACGGCATCTTCAAGGTCGAGAAAGATCACGTCGGCGTCGGATGCGGCGGCCTTTTCGAACAGCTTCGGCTGGCTGCCGGGCACGGCGAGTTCGGACCGGTTCAGACGGGCGGGGGCCTGTTCGACGATGTGGAATGACATGGCTCGGCTCCTGTTTCGGGTGGCGTCAGAAGGTTGGTGCAAGCGCGGGCTGTCAAGGGGTCGATTGGTCTAGGACCGGTCCAGCGCAAGCCGCGAGGAATAGTAGAACGCGATGGCCTGCGCACGGTTCTTGACGGCCAGCTTGCCATAGAGGTTGGACAGGTGAAACTTGACGGTGTTGGTCGAGATGCCAAGCTCTGCCGACAGTTCGCGGTTGGTGAGCCCCTTGGACAGGGCATCCAGCATCGCGCGTTCCTTGCGCGACAGCTGGTGGATCGGATCGCTTTGCAGCGCGCGCACATCGAGGAACGGGAACACCATCTTGCCCGCCGCCACGTCGACGCAGGTGTCGAGAAGGGTCTGCGCCGCACTGGACCTCGGCGCAAAGGCGGCGGCCCCGGCGGTCATTGCGCGACGTGGCAGATCCCCGGTATCCTCTGCATAGACAACGATGCGCGGCGCCTCGGCCAGATCGCGCAGCACCTCTATCAGGCGCGCGCCGCCCAGTGCGGGGAGGTTCCAGTCGATGACGCCAATGCGCACCGGCACCCGCATGACGGTGCCGAGGAATCCTTCGGCAGTGGCGGACGTGGCGACAAGGGAAAAGCGCGGATCGCGATCGACAATTTCCGAGAGGGCCGACAGCACCAGTGGATTAGCGTCCGCCAGCATGATGTCGATCGGACGGACGGATTTCTCACCGCGTTGATTCATAATCGTTAATTCCTCTTAACTAGCCATGTGGGTAGGTCGTCGGCGGCCATTTCTTAGATTTACCATTCATCTGGGTGGGAAACAAACCGCCCAGATAGATACCCGAAGGCAGTGCTAAGGCATGTTGGATGGTTTGTCGAGTTGGGTATGGTGCAGCATCGACCGCACGGGCGACCGGCCCCGGGCGGCAGCAAGCAGGAGCCGACATGACCGAACCGCAGATCTTTCCCCAGCTCGTCATTCCAGAGACCATCGCTGCCGGCCCGGGCCCCGGCAATACCGACGCGCGGGTTCTCGCGCGCTTTGCGGGGGCAGGGCTTGCCGATCACATGCACGGCGACGTGTTGCGTGGCATGGCGGAATGCAAGCACATGCTGCGGGCAGTCATGGGCACCGCCAATGTCCACACCTTCGGCGTCGCCGGAACCGGGTGGAGCGGGCTGGACGCGATGTTTGCCGCCGTGATGCCGGGCGACAGCGTGGTGATGTTCGTCAACGGCACGTTTTCGGGCATCGACGGGCTGACCGTGCGGATGAAGGCGGCGACGGCGGACGAGCTGGCGGCGAGCCCGATGGACCCGCAGCCCGCCAGCGTCACGATCATCGACGTGCCGCACGGCAGTTCGGTAACCAGCGGGATCGTCGAGGCTGCGCTGGCCGAGCACAAGCCGAAATGGGCCGCGATGGCACATTACGAAACCGGGTCTGGCCGGGTGAACGACATCGCCGGATTCTCGGCCGCGTGCGAAAAGCACGGTGTGATGGGTCTGGTGGATGCGGTGTCTTCGCTGGGTGTCGCCGACTTTTCCATCGACGATTATCCCGGCGTCGTGGCCTGGGCGTCATGCCCGCAAAAGGGCATCTGCTGCCTGCCGCTGACCTATGCGCCGGTGTCGTTTTCCGACCGCTACATCGATGTGCTCAAGCGGACCGGCTGCCGGACCTTCGTGCATCACCCGATCCTCGAGGCCCGGCACTGGGGCATCATCGACGGGCGCGATGTGGAAAAGGGCACCTATCACCGCACCCACAGCGCCTATGCCGTCGCGGCGTTTCACGAGGCGCTGCGCATCACGCTGCAACAGAGCGTGGCGCAGCGGGCCCGCGATTATGCGTTCCATGAGGCCGCGCTGCGCTCTGCAGTGTCCGCCATGGGCTGCGAAGTGACATCCGACATGCCGTCGCTTGTGGTGCTGAACCTGCCCGGCGATCTTGCGGGCCGCGAGATGGAGCTGGTCCAGTCCTGCCGGGCGCAGAATTTCGGCATCTGGCCGACGCTGTCGGAGCCGGTGCAGGTGCGCATCGGCATCCTCAACCTGCTGAACCGAGGGGCGATCACCGACATCGTGCACCGGTTCGCGGACGCGATGTGCGACCTTGGCGCCGAAATCGACGGCACGGCGGCGGATGCGGCGCTGAGTGATCATTACGACAGGGCGATGGCCGCCGAATAGCCCGCCGTATCCGACGGATCCTTGGGAGGGGACAGGATGGACATTCACGAATATCAGGCCAAGGAACTTTTGGCAGGGTTCGGCGTACTGGTGCCTGACGGGGCGCTGGCCTACAGCCCCGAACAGGCGGCCTACCGCGCCCGCGAACTGGGCGGCGAGAGATGGGTGGTCAAGGCCCAGGTCCATTCGGGCGGGCGCGGCAAGGCGGGCGGCATCAAGGTCTGTGCCAGCGATACCGAGATCCACGAGGCGGCGGACGCGATGTTCGGCCAGAAAATGGTGACCCACCAAACCGGACCCGAGGGCAAAGGCATCTACCGCGTCTATGTCGAATCGGCGGTGCCGATCGCAAGGGAGATCTATCTCGGGTTCGTGCTGGACCGCAGCAGCCAGCGGGTGATGATCGTCGCCTCCGCGGAGGGCGGCATGGAGATCGAGGAAATCTCCGACAGCCGTCCCGGCAGCATCGTGCGCGCCACCGTCGAACCGGCGGTGGGCCTGCGCGATTTCCAGTGCCGCCAGATCGCGTTCAAGCTGGGGTTTGACGCGGGGCTGGTGCAGCAGATGGTGCGAACCATGCAGGGGTGCTATCGCGCCTTCACCGAACTGGACGCCACAATGGTCGAGATCAATCCGCTGGTGATCACCGCCGACAACCGGGTGATCGCGCTGGATGCCAAGATGACCTTCGATGACAACGCGCTGTTCCGCCATCCTCAGATCTCAGAGCTGCGCGACAAGAGCCAGGAGGACCCGCGCGAAAGCCGTGCCGCCGACCGGGGGCTGAACTATGTCGGTCTGGACGGCAACATCGGGTGCATCGTCAACGGCGCCGGTCTGGCCATGGCGACCATGGACACGATCAAGCTGGCGGGCGGAGAGCCCGCCAATTTCCTCGACATCGGCGGCGGGGCCACGCCGGATCGGGTGGCCAAGGCCTTCCGGCTGGTGCTGTCGGACAGGAACGTGCAGGCAATCCTGGTGAACATCTTCGCGGGAATCAACCGGTGCGACTGGGTCGCCGAGGGCGTGGTGCAGGCGATGAAGGAGGTTGGCGTCGAGGTGCCGGTGGTGGTGCGGCTGGCGGGCACCAACGTGGCCGAGGGGCAGAAGATCCTGGCTCAGTCGGGCTTGCCGATCATCCGCGCGGCGACCCTTTCAGAGGCCGCCGAGCGTGCGGTGGGGGCCTGGCGCAGCGACCGGGCCCAGGCGACCCGGGTGAGGGCCGCGTCAGGAGCATATTGCTGGATCGCGACACGCGGGTGATCGTGCAGGGCATCACCGGCAAGATGGCCCGGTTCCACACCAAGGACATGATCGCCTACGGCACCAACGTGGTGGGCGGTGTTGTGCCCGGCAAGGGCGGCGAGACGGTCGAGGGCGTGCCGGTGTTCGACACCGTCGAAGAGGCAGTGGCAGAGACCGGCGCCGAGGCATCGCTTGTGTTCGTGCCGCCCCCCTTCGCCGCCGACGGCATCATGGAGGCAGCGGATGCGGGCATCCGGTATTGCGTATGCATCACCGATGGCATCCCGGCGGGCGACATGATCCGCGTCAAGCGCTACATGTGGCGCTATCCCAGGGACCGGCGGATGGTTCTGACCGGGCCGAACTGCGCCGGCACCATCAGCCCCGGCAAGGCGATGCTGGGGATCATGCCGGGCCATATCTATCTGCAGGGCCATGTGGGCATCGTCGGGCGGTCCGGCACCCTGGGGTACGAGGCGGCGGCACAGCTGAAGGAACGCGGCATCGGGGTGTCGACCTCTGTCGGGATCGGTGGCGATCCGATCAACGGATCGTCGTTCCGAGACATCCTGGAACGGTTCGAGGCCGACGACGACACCCATGTGATCGCGCTGATCGGCGAAATCGGCGGCCCGCAGGAGGCAGAAGCGGCCGCCTACATCCAGGCCCACATGAAGAAGCCTGTGGTGGCCTATGTCGCCGGACTGACCGCACCCAACGGCCGGACGATGGGCCATGCGGGGGCGATCATTTCGGCGTTCGGCGAAAGTGCCAGCGAAAAGGTCGAGATCCTGTCGGCGGC
>JBGTLJ010000286.1:0-6853 GCA_041744175.1 Oceaniglobus sp.
TGCCGGGTCGTGGTCCGTTCCAGGGCGCGGCCATATCGCAATCGAGCGGGTCGAAGGCCATGGCGAGATCGGCGGCCATGGCGCGCAGCAGGGAGGCGTTCCTACCCCGTCCGTCGGCGCGGGGGATGCGGGCCAGGGCAATGGCCAGGTCGCGCAGGAGCGTACCGGTAGGAGCTTGAGCGAAGACATGCAGGCCGTCGCGGATCTGGGCCTCTTTCAGTTCGCAAAGGTAGGCGTCGAGTTTGGCAAGGTCGCTGTCCGCATGTCCGGTGAACTGGGCGTCCTGATCGAGGCCCGATGTGGCGGAAAGCGACAGGATCTCGCGGCGCAGATGGGCGATGCGGCGAGGATCGACGCCGGCAGCCTCGTAGTATTCGTCGACCAGTGCCTCAAGATCGCGCAGCGGTCCGTAGGTTTCGGCCCGGCTGAGCGGTGGTGTCAGATGGTCGAGGATCACCGCCTGAGCGCGACGCTTGGCCTGGGTGCCCTCGCCCGGATCGTTGACGATGAAGGGGTAGATATGGACCACCGGTCCCAGGATCGCTTCGGGGAAGCATTCGGCCGACAGGGCCAGGGCCTTGCCTGGAAGCCATTCGAGATTGCCATGCTTGCCGATGTGAACGAACGCGTCTGCCTTCCAGTGTTCCCGCAGCCAGATGTAGAACGCCAGATAGTTGTGGGGCGGAACGAGATCGGGAGAATGGTAGGTTTCGACCGGGTCGACATTGTAGCCACGGGCCGGTTGCAGGGCGACGACCGCGTTGCCGAAACGGTGGATCGACAGTTTGAACCCGGTGATCCCTGCGGTTTGCGATGTCTCATCCGGGTTGGATAGGGCGAGCAGAAACGGATCGCGGTCGGGCGGACCCCAGCGGGATTCGACCCTGTCGCGCACGGCCAGGGGAAGTCTCGAGTAGTGGTCCAGATAGGCGTCAAGGGGCAGGATCTCACCGCCCTGCCTGTCTGCGCGGTCTGCAAGCCAGTTGGTCGGGCCTGCCATGAGACGGTCCATGAGGGCTGTGCTGTTTCCGGGCTGATCACTGATCCCGTAACCGGCATCGCGCAGCAGGCCGAGGATGCACGTGGTGGCTGCGGGTGTATCCAGCCCCACGCCGTTGGCCAGGCGGCCGTCGCGGTTTGGATAGTTCGCAAGGATCAGGGCAACCTTGCGGTCTGCCGGTTTCAGGGCGCGCAGGGCAGCCCAGTTCGACGCAAGTTTCGCGACGAAATCGATCCTGTCGCCATGGGCGCGGTAGGTTGCGATCGGGCACTGCGTGTCGTCGTCGAAATAGGCTTCGGACTTGAACGATATTGCGCGCGAAAGGATGCGGCCGTCGACCTCTGGCAGCGCGACGTTCATCGCGATGTCGCGCCCCGAAAGTCCGCCGGTGCCTTCTGCCCAGGCCTCTTCGGTGCCCGAGGCCAGCACCACCTGAAAGACGGGCGCGCCGTTCGCGGCTGGGGCGGCAAGCGGGTTGTACGGTTGCCGGTCGTCCTGTTGCGCGGAACCGGTCGCGAAGGCTGTCGTGTTCAGGATCACCTGCGGTGCGGTGGCCCCGAACAGGTGGGCGAGGGTGGCTGACGAAACCGGATCCCTCAGCGATGTGACAAAGACCGGCAACGGGTTCAGGCCAGCCCGCAGCAGGGCGCGCACAAGCCGGTTGATCGGGTGCAGCCCGGCCCCCTGGACCAGCGCGCGGTAAAACACGACAGGCACGGTCGGGCCGCCATCGTGCCAATGGGAACGCACATCTTGCAGGGTTGTGGGGCCGCTGCACGGCCAGTACGGCCCGGCGCGCAGCAGAGGGCTTGCTGCGGGAACGGCGACGCGGCGTTCCGGAGCGTCGAGCATCGCCTGCGCATAGGTCAGCAGGTTGACAGCGTTCTGCGGTCCACCCTCGACGAAGTAAGACCAGAGGGCATCGTAATCGGCATCGGCGATCGTCGACAGCGCGCGGATCTCATCGTCGGGCTTGTCGTCGCCGGGCAGTGCCGCAAATGGCACGCCCGCGGCATGGAGGAGGGCGGCATATTGTTCGAAACCGTATTTCCAGTAGCCCGCCCCGCCCAACAGCCGGGCGATCACCAGGCGGGATCTGCTGGCGCATGTGTCCAGATGCAGATCGACCGACATGGGGTGCGACAGGTGTGTGAGATTGGCAAGGCGAAGGGTCGGCGGGTTGTCCATTTCGGCGCGCGCCTCGCTGAGCGCGGCAAGTTCGGTGTCGGCGGCGGAGATCACCACAATATCAGCAGGGGTCTGGCCCAGATCGACAGGATCGCTCGCGCCGACGATGGCACCGGGGGCGGCGGCAAGCAAATGCATCAGGTTGGCCGGTCAAGGTGTTTGTGCATGAAAACGCTTGTCTTGTTGGGTTTGTAGTCCCCGAAGGGACCGCAGCGGGCAAAGCCGTGGCGTTCATAGAGCCTGTGGGCCGCGTCAAGCGTATCTCCGGTTTCGAGCATCAGCAGCGGCAGGCCCAGTGCGCGTGCCTGATCTTCGATCTGCCGCAGGATCGCGGCTGCGATACCTTTGCCGCGTGCGTCTTCGGCGACGAACATCGACTTCAGCTCGCCATATCCGTCCGCCTGCTTCAGTGCACCGGTGCCCAGCGTCTGGTCGCCGATGCGGGCCACATAGAACGTGATGTCGGGTTCCCCGAGGGCTTCGGGCGAAAGGTAGTGGTTTTCCTCTGCCGGAAACGACTCCTGCATCAGGGCATGACTGGCGCGCAGCAGGGCTGCGGCACCTGGGGCTGCAGGATCGCCGGGTTCGACGACCAGCATCACCCAAGCGCCCGTTCGATCGCGGCCCGATCAAGGCCAGCCTGTCCGATCACCACAAGCCGAGTTTGGCGCAGTTCATCCTCTGCAAGCGGGCGGTCGAAATAGCTGTCGATGCGGGGCCCCACCGCCTGCACAGTCAACCGCATGGCCTTGCCCTTTACCGCGGCAAATCCCTTCAGGCGCAGGATGTCGTGGGCGCGTATCGTATCCGATATGCGGGCAGAGAATGCCGCGGGATCGGTCAGTTCTGGCAGGGTGAGCACAAAGGATTCGAATTCGTCGTGGCCGTGTTCATGTTCGCGATCATGCTCTTGCCCATCGTTATCATGGTGGTGGTGATGCACCTCTTGCCGGGCACCCATGCCGGTCTCTGCGGCGGCGTTCTGTCCCAACAGGACATCCACCGGCAGAGCACCCATTGTGGCGGTGACGACCTGCACGCCGTTCCGGCTGTCGGCGCGCAAGGTTCGGGTCAACGCGGCAATCTCATCCGCGCTCAGAAGGTCGATCTTGTTGACCACGATCATGTCCGCGCAGGCGATCTGATCCTCGAATAGCTCGGACAGGGGCGTCACGTGGTCCAGATTCTTGTCCTGTGCGCGCTGGGCATCCACAGCGGCAACGTCATGGGCGAACCGGCCCAATGTGACGGCCTTGCCATCCACTACAGTCACCACACCGTCGACCGTGACCCTGGTCGAGATTCCGGGCCAGTTGAACGCCCGCACAAGAGGTTGGGGCAGGGCAAGGCCGCTGGTTTCGATGACGATGTGGTCGGGCGGATTGGGACGGTCCAGCAGCTTTTCCATCGTGGGAATGAAATCGTCGGCGACGGTGCAGCAGATGCAGCCGTTGGAAAGTTCTATTACGTCATCCTCTGCGCAGGCTTCGATGCCGCAGCCCTTGAGGATCTCGCCGTCCACGCCGAGATCGCCGAATTCATTGATGATCAGGGCGATCCGCTTGCCCTGTGCATTCTGAAGCATGTGACGGATCAGCGTGGTCTTGCCGGATCCGAGAAAACCGGTGACCACGGTGGCGGGAATCTTGGCGGGCATGGATCGGATGTCCTTGATATGGTCTGTTGATACTGCGTGGTGTGGAACGGGCGGTCAGGCATGCGCCGGGATCGGGCTTTTGGCGGGGCGCCCAAGGAAGAAAGCGCAGAGGCCCCCGAGGATCGTCCAGCCAGCGGCCGCGGCCCCAAGACTGCGCGACGCAAATTCCGCCGCCAGTTCCGGGGGTGCCACGCCGAAGTAGGTCTCGAGCGACGGTGCACCGACAAGGTGGGGCGCGAGAACGAGGACAGGTCCGGCAAAGGCCAGCGCCGGTCGGGCAAAGGCGATGAGCACCATACCCCCGGCGGTTGCAAGAATGGTGACGATCCACCAGGTCTGTCTGGCCCATACCTCGGCCTGGATCGTGCCCGGCAATCCAGGCGGCATCCCAAAGGCCGGCGCAAGCTGTACGGCCGCAAAACCGCACAGCCCCCAGATCAGCCCCGATCTTGCGGTGATCCGCCTGCCGCGTGAACGGGCGACCAGCATCGCCGCCATGAGCAGGAAGGCAAAGCCTGCGTAAGTGATCAGGTTGAATGCCATGGTCATGCCGTGACGCGCCCAGTCGGTGCCAAGCGACACCGCTGTCGCCGTCGATTGTGTCGTGCCATCGGTGGCGAAGTGCACTCTGGCACCGGCTTCATACAATTCCCCTTCGACAAGAAGCGGAACAACGAAAAGGAACTGCATCGATGCCGCGCACAGACCAGCCCCCGCACCAGCGAACACGGCGCCGGTCACGAGATTTCGGATCATTCAACCGTGAAGGATCAGTGGCAGGGAAACGCCATGGCATGGCGCTGGTCATGGGCGGCGTCGTGCATCACGCTGGCCTGGGCGATGCCGGACGCGACAAGAAGCAGGACGCCCGCGACCGCGGCGAAGGCCACGGCGGCCAGCGGCGTGTCGCCCGTTTCGGATTTGTCGAAAGTCGAGGTTGCAGTGGTCATGTTGTCGATCTCCTGGACCCGTCACACCCGACGGGAGGGTTTCAGCGCCGCATGGCTGGTCTCCTGGCTGGCGGGTCACGACGGACGCTGGCCTTCCCGGATCGCTCCAGTGGCGTCTTCAGCGTCCGCTCGCCGCGGACAGTCGCGGGGGCGGCTGCGGCTTTGGGCCCCTGGATGGGTCGCCCGGTCCGCATTCCCAATTATGCCCCCCGCGATGAACGCGGTATGGGGGCACCATGCGGCCCCATGTGGCGCCGATCTGGCGTCCGGGTCAAGGACGTTTGCGACAGATGCGGCACCAAGTGCGCCACCGCGTCAAGAAGCGGGCAGGCGATTCCAGAACGAAATCTTGCGGTCATGGCGTGATCTGAGGTGGCGCATGTAGGTTTCGTGATCCGGGTGCGGGCCGTAGTTTTCTATTCCGCCGTCCAGGGTCTGGCAGTCCGTCAGGTGATCCGCGGCATGGCCGTAGCGTTTGGTGCACGCGTTCGCGAGGGTAAAGTCGATCATCGCGCGCCATGCGATAACCGCGGCCAGGGGGTGGCGATCGCGCAGGGCGTCCGCGGCGGGGGTGAGGATGTGGTAGGCGTTGCCGTCAAGGTCATCCGACCGGGTTGCGACAAGCTGGGCGGCATTGGCATGATCCGGCCAGTTCATCAGGAAAACAACGGCCTGCATGACATCCGGGTATTGCAGGGCATGGGCCCGGGCGGTGTCTTCGGCCACGATATCGTCGAAATCCGGCAACGCCCTGAGATAGGCACGCAGAGTGTCCGGATCCAGGGTTTCCAGAAAGCGGGACCAGCGGTGCCGCTGTGCCTCTTCGGGTCGGTCGAGCGCGAGGAGCGCGGCGAGATGGGCGCCATCCCATTCGGTGCGGCCGAAACCGTTTCCTGGATGTTCCGCGTGACTTAGAAGGTCGAGGGCAGTCTGGGCGCGGCCGTCTGCCAGAAGCATCCGGGCGACCTCGGCGGCGATTTTCGGGTTCCTCAGATCCTCGGCCGTGTATTGTGCCATATAAGCGGCGGTGTCGCCGCGCGCGGCGGCGATGTCCTGAAGGGTGGATTTGACCAGCCGGGCCTTGGTCCGGGCGACATATTCCACCCGGTCGCGCAGCCCGAAGACGCGGGAACCCTCTTCCTTGTCAGGGACTTCGATGGGCGCATCGCCATAAGCCACGACGAGGGAGCGCAGGTGGCTCAGTCCGGATTCGCCCATCGCCGGGGCGGTCAGTCCGATGATGTGGTCAAATTGGCCATGGCCATTTTCGCGGCAGGCATCCCAGACCTTTTGTGCCAGTGCAACCGGATCAGGTTTTGCGCGAACCGCTATGTCTTTCAGGGCGTCACGGGCAGTGCAAAACACCTGTCCGACGTCGCCGCGGCTGTCGTCGACGCGGTTGTGGACCGGGGCGGCCAGTTCGATGAATTGCCAGAGCAGATCGAACGCGAGGCCGGGGTCGTCGGGGGCGATCCGCTCGCAGATCATGTCGGCCTGGGTTTTCAGATCCCTGATCAGCGCAGCGCGACGGCGCCAGCCCACGAAGCCTTTGGATCTGCGAATGGAAACAAGACGTTTGCGCACATCCCGGCCCAGTTCGGCGGGGCCGATGTCATGGCTGAGTTCAAGCCGCAGGCGGCGCTTTATCTCGGCGCTGCCTGTCGAAACCTCGATCAGAAGGGCGGCGAGACGGTCGGCGCCCAGGGCAGCGAGGTTGGTCTGGTTGAGGGTCTTGCGCGACATGTCGGTAAGAGTGCCCGCCGGTTCGAAGGGCCGCAAGGGGCGTAGAAATGCTTTAGGAAAACCGTAGGAGACGCGTATGAAACCTGTAGGAGGGTGCGTTCGCCAGGTTAGGGGCTCGAGCGATCTTCGGCGTTCCCGGGGACTTGCGGGATTGCCGTGTGAATCGCGAGCGGCGGAGACGCGTCTTTTCGCCGGGCGGCCGCCCGGGAAGGTCGGGTTGCGGAACGGGCAGGGGGCGCCGATGGCCGACAGATCCTCGGGTCGGGCCCGAGGATGACGCGGCACGCGGTGACTTGCCGACCGGACCTAACCGGC